>JBDSIM010000188.1:0-10253 GCA_039917935.1 Cyclobacteriaceae bacterium
ATTGTATCCCTGGGATTTTCTTCTCATGCCCCTGTGCCATTTCCATGTTCCTGGTGTTTGAAAAAAGAGAAATTGAATGACTACATGGCGGATATAAAATCGCTTAAGGCTACGGTAAGAGAAATTGAAATTTACGCAGGAATGGAAGTGGATTTTATACCGGGAATAATTTCTCCAAACGAATATAAACCCTTACTGGACTACACGATTGGCTCGATTCATTTTGTCGACAGTTTTGAGGGAAAGCCGTGGGAGATTGATGGGGCACACGAGGGTTTTAAGGAGGGGTTGAGTAAAATCTTTCAAAATAATTTACGCGGGGCCATCACCCGTTATTTTGAACTCACCCGTGAAATGGTGACGCAATCAACGCCGGATATTGTGGGGCACCTGGATAAAATAAAAATTCAGAATAAAATGGGGACGGAATTCGACGAATCTGCCTCCTGGTACAGCGATGAAATTGACAAAACATTGAAGGTCATTAAACAAGCTAACTGCATTGTTGAGGTAAATACCCGCGGCCTATATCAGAAAAAGTCGGCTTTTACGTATCCCAGTCCCTGGATTCTCGAAAGGATTTTTAACCTGGGGATTCCCATCACCCTAAGCAGTGACGCCCACAATAAGGATGATCTGATCAATGAATTTGAAAAGACCGCCGTCTTGTTGGAGGGCATTGGCTTTAAAAATTTATCTATATTAAGGGGAGGCGGATGGAGGGAAATGCCATTTAACCGACATGGCTTTCCCCCTGAATGAGCCATTTGCCACAATGGAATTAGGTAGGTTCAGAGATGCTTTTGTTTTTATGTATCCAGGAAGCGTGTGCGGTGATTTCTTCTTCAAAAACTTTCTGATCGAAGAGGAGTGTGCGACAGTTTTTATTTTAGGAGGCCAGGTAGTTTTAATTGTCCTTTACTATTTGATCCTTGCCTGACGTGGGTATTTTTACTAACATGGGATCTGGCTTACCCAGTAAAATCGGATTTATATTACCTACGTTCTATAAAATAATACTTAATTTAGTTTCAGAAAAAGAATCAGCTATAAATTATAACTATGAAAATCCTGCTCATCCTCGTCCTGTCGTGGTTTGTTTCTTGCATCGCCTACGCACAGACAACTCCTCAGGAAAAACCCTTACGCATTGGTATTGCAGGACTTACCCATGGACATGTTCAAGGAATTCTGAAAGCGCTTGGTCGTGGTGATCTGGAGCTGGTTGGGATTGCAGAGCCTAACCGAGAACTTGCCGAAAGGTTGATGAAGCAGTACAACATCGATTTAAATTTGTTATATTCTGATTTATCCGAAATGCTGGATAAGGCAAAGCCAGAAGCGGTAACAGCCTTCGGATCGATATATGATCACCTGGCCATTGTGAAGGCCTGCGCTCCAAGAAAGATCCATGTAATGGTTGAAAAACCTTTGGCGGTAAGCCTTGATCATGCGCGGCAGATGGAAAGGCTCTCAAAAACAAACAACATTCACTTGCTCACTAATTTTGAAACAACCTGGTACGGCAGTAATCACAAGGCTTATGAAATGCTTCATGAGGAAAAGCAATTCGGGGCGATAACAAAAATTGTGGTACACGATGGTCACCAGGGGCCAAAAGAAATTGGTGTAAGTAAAGAATTTCTGGAATGGCTGACTGATCCCAAATTAAATGGCGGTGGTGCGCTAATGGATTTTGGTTGCTATGGTGCGGATCTTATGACCTGGCTTATGAAGGGGGAAAAGCCCATTTCTGTTTCGGCCGTAACCCAGCAGTTTAAACCCGATGTATATCCGAAAGTTGATGATGAGGCAACCATTATTGTTACCTATCCTAAATCACAGGGGATAATCCAGGCTTCGTGGAACTGGCCTTATAGTCGGAAAGATATGGAAGTATATGGTAAAACAGGATATGTGATCGCGGACCAGAATGGTATACGTTACTTACAAGGAAACCAAAAACCCGAACAGACAGAAAAAATTTCAAAGCGTCCGAAACCTTATGACGATCCCTTCGCCTTTTTTGCCGGAGTTATCCGGGGAAATATCATCATGGACGAAAATGACCTTTCCGCTTTATCTACTAACATAACAGCGATGGAAATTCTCGAGGCGGCCAAACAATCGGCAAAGTCAGGAAAAACCATTGTTTTGAAAAAACAATAAAAACCTTTACTAGGGTATTTGCGGTTGAAATGAATGTAAACAAGCGTCAACAAGTTTGATTGCCCTTTCACGCAACGTACGGTTGCCCGATTCCATGGCTTTTAGCATTTTTTTTGATTCCCTAATATACACTTTGGCAAAGTCTGTATCCTGGCCTACAAGGTCATTAACGTTGTCCATTATATCAGCGTACTTTATTGTCTGGGCATCGGCACTTATTCTGGAAAGCCTGGCGGCTTCCTTCTCTTTTCTGGTTCTTCGATTCAATGAGGGATAACTTTCTTTTACAAAAATATCGGTAAGCTCAATTACCAGTTCTATAGTCCTCGCTGCATCTTTGCTGCTCATTACCTCAAGCAGTGATGTCTCCATTTCTTCCGCTGTTACCGGAGTATCTTCGAGCACATCATGGAGCAAGGCGGCTGCGTGGGCACTCAGTTCGTTTGTATATAGACGCGCACTTTCCATGACGCGCACAGGATGTACAATATACCGTTCTCCTGTGTATTTACGAACTTGTTCGCCATGAGCCTGATCTGCATATTTTTTTACGTAATCAATAATTTCAACTGCCGACAAAGCCATATTTCAGTAATAAGTAACTAGTATTCCTGCTGAAGTGTACAAAAGCACAACCATGGAGATACTTGAAATGGTGAGAATATTCTGATCATCAAAAGGTTGGAAAACAACGACCTGGATTAATGTAACCGCCGATAAAATTGAGCTTGTTGCATACCCTCTTAATACGTTTTGGATAATAAAAGTAAGTGGTTAATTTCTTCATTACTTTTTTGAAAACCGGGTTTACTGGTAAACAACCGTTCTTTAAAACTAATTCAGGTCAATCCTGAATATCTGCAAATAGCGGGCATTGCCTGTGTTGACAAATCGGTTGTATACAAGCAAGTTTCCCTTATTGCTCCAGAGCACGCCCAATACCGGGGCATCATCCTCTGACGAAGGCGCGCTAAGCATCCTTGATTTTCCGTTATTAACATCTGTTAACCAAATACAATTGCCGGCAATGGCCGTTAATTTTTTCCCGTCAGGGCTTAGGTTGAATTGCGTTTCTATTGATTCTTCATAATGGGTTACCTGACGCGGATCACCACCCCGCGTTGCCACCTCAAAAACCTGCACGATTCCATTATGATCCTTCATTAAAAAATATAATAGTTGGCCATCTGGTGAAGACCTAAGCCAGAATCTAGGTCCCTGGACGCCGGGAAATTTATTTGAAGCCGTAAAGGTTACTCTTCGTTGGTGTAAGCCGGCAGGGACGCCTGGTCTTAAGGTTAGGGATCCCTCAATCGGTTTTCCAGGAAGGGCCTGCGTAATATCATCGGGAATGTCAGTAACAAAAATCTCTGTAGCCAGTGAGCCATCATCGAGGCGGACATGTCCCTGAAATGCAACCGCTCTTTTTTGTCTCGATCCATCTTTTTTCATGTACCCATCTTTTCCTATCCAACATTCGTCAAAGGCCTTTTCTATTTCATCGCTTCCGGGTTTGGGTGTTTCCGTTACCGTTGCTGTAACAACAGAAAAATATTCACCAGAAAAATTCTCAGCATTTTCATCGGGCACCAGTACTTTCTTCTGTGGCGCCATTACGCCAATGGTTCGCAGATCCTTTACAACTCCCTGTTCGCTCCCCAGTTTCTCCATGATAAAATCATTGTAGGTAAAACTAATCCATTTTCCGTCCCCGCTCCATGTATGGGCATGCGTACCCCCGCGCAGTGAACCGGGAATGAATGGCATCTGAATCGTTCTCGCTTCTGAGTGGATGATTTTTTTCGGATTCTCCTCCCTTAACAAGGCACCAAAACGTCGGGTAAAGCCATAAGGTTTTTCCGCTGTGCAGTTGAATAATCCGTGAATAAAGATTATTTTATTGCTTAATGGGTTATAGGCTGCGGCACCCACCCCTGGCCCATGGATAGTTTGATCAGGACTGGCATACAACTTCACAATTTCACCCGTTTTGATATTTACCTTTTCAAGGCAACAGGTCCGTCCAATATGCGTGATGTCATTTCTGGTATCATAAACAACCCATTCACCATCAGGAGAAAACACCTGGTCCGAATTTAACATATGACCATAGGCTCCAAAGGTGAGTTGAACTTCATCAATCATGGAATGCGACATTTGTTTTGAGGAGCAATAAGACAAAAAAATAGTAAGACCAACCGATAAAAAGACCTGAATACTTTTTTTGGGCACCATCTCAATCCATTAAGAATATCGGGCAAGCGCTTTGAACTTTGTAAGCAGAATACCGGCTAAAAAAATAGTGAGTGTACCGACTACAATCACCATGTTCACATGAAGTGAATTTTTCAAAGCTGCATATTCTTCCGGCAGAAAGTTTGAAAATGTCATCCACAGGATTACCAAAATTCCCAGGATAGTAGCCAGTTTTGCCGCTGCATTGCCTGTGCTTCTGCTGATCATGCCCAACAAAAATAAACCAAGCATACCACCAGCAAATATTCCGGCCAGCTGCCACCAGATATCCAGAATACTCTTTACCCCTATCATCACAATGCCTGTTGCAATGGCGAAAATGCCCATGGCACCAGTAGCCAGGTATAATACCCTTAATTCCTGTTTGGGTGTAACCTCTTTATTGATGTAACGCTGGTAAATATCTTTGAGAAAAACGGTTGCGCTACTGTTCATTCCACTGCTAATGGTGCTCATGGCTGCGGAAAGAATAGCAGCGATAATTAAACCAAGCAAACCCGAAGGCACCTTAGTGACCATAAAATAGGGCAGAACTTTATCACCATAGTCGGCTGGTTGCAGTGAATGAACAGGGACACCTTTTTCCATCGCTACCTGATTTTTCACGCCTTCAATAAGTTCAGGATGCTGCTGGAAGTAAGCATATAATGCTGTTCCAATAAAGAAAAAAACCAGAGATACCGGTACATACCAATACACACACAGCCAGATGCTCCTCGCGGCTTCGCGGGAAGTTTTGGCTGTGTGGTAACGTTGTACATAATTTTGATCGATGCCAAAATTATTGAGATTGATAAAAAAACCATATAAGAATATTACCCAGAAGGTCGATGCAGTGAAATCTAAAGGATCATAACTTCCCAGACTAAATTTATTATTTGCGCTACCAATGGAGATGATATCAGAAAAACCATTTTCCATTTCATAAATTACAATGCCCAAAACCACCAATGCCCCCACCGTTTTTATGATACCCTGTACCACTTCTGTCCAGATTACCGCCTCCATTCCGCCTAACATGGTGTAGGTAATAATACAAATGCCACTAACAATAATAATCGTGCGCATATCTATTCCTGTGAGGGCCTGTAAAGTCAGGGCAATGCCAAAGAAAATGGTGCCCATTCTGGCCAGTTGCGTAAGCACAAAACAAATCATGGCATACGTTCGCGCCCAGGGGCCAAACCGGTGTTCAAGATGTGTGTATGCACTGATCGATCCGCTTTTACGGTAAAAGGGTACGAAATATTTTGCAGCAATCCATGCAGCAAAAGGCATGGAAAGACTAAACACAAAAGCATTCCAATCGCTGCCGAAAGATTTTCCCGGTACTCCCAAAAAGGTATTACTGCTTAAAAAGGTTGCATAAAGGCTTAATCCCAAAGCCCATCCGGGAATGTGTCCGGATGCCTTCGTGAACTGATCGGTACTGTTGTTCTTCCTGGAAAAATAGACGCCTATGCCAATCATTCCGACCAGGTAAATTGCGATCACAAGTAAATCAATAATGGGTAAAGAGTTCATGGATCGAAACGTTTCAGCAAAAACAAATAATCAGTTTGGTCTTACGTTGTTAAACGAAAAGCATCGCGCCAGTTTTTTACAGTGGCATTGTTGACGAGAGGCTTAGCCCAGATGCCGACGCTTAAGATATAAAGGAGTGTAATGAACAATGTAATCATCGCTGTTTGCAGGCCCATCCATTCCGCTAAACCCCCTATTATCAAGGGAACAACCGCGCCTCCCGCTATCCCTGTACACAGAATTCCCGAAAACGTTCCATGGTTTTTAGGCACTGAATTCAATCCCAGAGACACAATAACTGACCACATAACGGATAAAAATAATCCCGTTAAAGGAAAACAAAATAACGCTATACCTACTGGACCGAATAAAGCGAACAAAAGCGTTGTCATTGTGCCCCCCGCCGCGCCGATCAGTACTTTTCGGCTATCGAATAATTTTAGAACAACCAGCCCTAACAGGCAGCCAATGGTAAGCAATCCCCAGAAATAAGAAATTATCATGGCCCCTGTACTTGCAGGATCTATCCCGTGGTAAAGTTGAAGAAATTTGGACGTCCAGTTAGCGATACCCTGTTCTGTACCGACATATGAAAAAATGCCCAGGAAATACAGCCAAACATATTTGTTGGCAAGCAGTGCTTTAAAACCAGTGCCAGTGTCAATTTTCTCCCCTTCTTTTAACGTTACTTTTGGAAACCTTACCGCGGAGATAAGGATGACCATGATCAATGCTGTGACAGCAAACACCCAATACAAAGACACCCATTTTATATCATGGGAAACAAGATTATTAAAAAGCCGGATCAATGGATGATCATTCTCTGTGTGAATATTATTGACGAGGTAACTGTATAACAATGGGCTCAAAAAAGAGGCGGCACCAAAAAATAATTGAGCCAACACAGAATTAAAGGCAAAATGCTCTTCTCCTCCAGACTGACGAAGCAACGGGTTAATCACCACTTGTAGCATAGCCATACCGATACCTATGGAGAACAAAGAAATTAATGCAACCTCGAAAGTAGGAATTAGCGCAAATAACAAGGCAGCAAGAAATGCAAACACGAAGCCCAATACTATTACCGTTTTCTCGGAATACTTTTCAATGAGAACACCAGCGGGGATCGACATGACTCCATAGGCTACAAAAAATGAAAAGGGCAGGAATCCGGCAAGTCCGATACTCAGATCAAAACTATCAATGATGTCTGGTATCAGCGGTCCCAGAATATTCGTTAAAAAAGAAATAACGAAAAAGATCAAAAAGATTAATAGAACAATGAAGGTATTCCTTTTCATCAGGGCATCGGGTAAAATTCAACTGTAAATACGCAATTTTTCATAAGGATAATTGAAATTATTGAAAGAAGACCCACATTTAACGCCTTCTGTAGCGCAAAACGCGTAACAAAATAAGATTTTAAGGTGAATGAATACCGGGTAGGTTCAAGGATCTTAGGAATACTTTTTGATCATTCTACCCTTCCGTGGTTTTTAAAAGTTTTAGGCGACGTGCCTATTATTTGTTTAAAAACTTTTGAAAAATGATACTGATCAAAGAAGCCTAAGTTATAGGCAACGGATTTAATGGTCTGATTTTTATTTTGTAACATCTGGCAGGCGCGTTGTATTTTCATGGATGTGTACAAATTTAAGGGTGATTGCATAGTCTTCTTTTTGAACAAGGCGCAATAATGTGACACAGACAATCCAGCGACTTTGGCCAGTTCACCCAGGGTAATAGTGCCATGAATATTTTCACGCATAAATTCGATGCTTTGTATGACACCATCTTTTGTCGCGTGTTTTTTTGCCGATAATACCGTGAGCCTGAAAGAGCATAGAAAACTATAAAAGCGACTGTTTGCATAAACGAGGTTTTCCATATTTTCCAACAACTCAAGGTGATGCAAAATGTCATTGAATTGGGCAACACGGCCCACCAGTGGTTTTGCCTTACGGGGCGCTACCGTATTTCTCCCCATTAAATGAAGCATTATATTAGCCGCCTCGATCCCGGAAAAATAAGCCCAGTAAATGCTCCATGGATTCTCGCTGGATGATCCGAAGCGCACGGCGAGCTCGTGGGATAAAACAAAAAAATCATTTTCGCCAACCTGAAAGGTTTGATCCCTTACAGAGTACCAGCCTTGTCCCTTGGCTACATATACCAAAAGATAATGATTACCAGCGGTATGTTTTTTAAAAGGTCTGAACGAAGTGTCGGCTTCAAATCCTATTTCGGTGACAAATAAATTTTTACATAATGGATGTTGGTTGATTCTTTTTTGAACACTCGGCGGAATTACACAATATCGGTGCAGCGTCAATTTCTTGTGTTCTTCCATATCAAAAGGGTCAATCCAATAGCAAAGTAAAACAAAACGTTAAAAGACCAATCATAATTTTATACATCTTTTTAATAAGCGGCTACATTGATTGACACACCAGGGTTGGGCAACTTGAAGAATTAATCCCGCATCCTTTATGTCTGTCTACAATGTACAAATCCTACCCGCCGTATTTACCCCAATGTTTGATGATGGCTCAATAAACTATTCCCGCATTGAGGATATTTTCAAGCGCTGTGTCCAGTCCAAACTTAACGGTATTTTTCTTAATGGGACTACCGGCGAGTGTATGTCCCTGAACGTTGCCGAAAGGCAGAAACTGGTTGAGTTATGGATGGCTTGTCGGAAAAAAAATAATCACCCCGACTTTAAGATTGTTGTACACATTGGCAGTGCGAATTTGTATGAGGCCGCCCAGATGGCAGAGCATGCGCAGGTTGAGGGGGCTGATGGGATTGCCATGGTTCCAACTTTTTATTTCAGGCCAAAGACCCTTGAGGATTTGATTGACCAATGCAAATTCGTGGCCGGAGCTGCACCTCAGGTTCCCTTCTACTATTACAATATCCCCTCGTTAACAGGGGTAAATTTCCCTTTGATATCTTTTCTGGAAAAGGCGGTTAAACAAATCCCAAGTTTTGCAGGCTTGAAAAACAGTTTTAACGACCTGGTGGACTATCAACAATGTCTTCATTTTTCAAAAGATGATTATGACATGTATTGGGGAACGGATGAAGTATTTATGATGGTCTACGCCGCAGGCAATCGTCATTATGTTGGTAGTACCTATAATTATATGAGTGGGATTTATTTCAAGATGCTCGATGCTTTCCATGCGGCCAATTTTGAAAAATTAATAACGCTGGAAGGAGAGGCAAATGCCATCTATACGATACTAAATGATTATAACGCTCTCATAGCCGGGAAGGAGGTCATGCGCCATATTGGAATAGACTGCGGACCAGTAAGAAAACCTTTGAAAAACCTGAATGCAAAAGATAACACTTCTTTACTGTCGCGATTGCAAAATACTTCATTTTTCGATTTTGCTCTGGCAAAAACATCGCTGAAGAATGCGAGATAAATCGAAAAAAATAAGGGTAGCGTAAATCGTTAAGAATATAATACATCAAAAGTTGGAAACCCATTATGAAGAAGCTGGAAAATTAAGGACTGCAACAGTCTGCCAATCAGGAACGATAACCCATTAACCCAATTAATATGTTCAAAATAATTCTATTGAGTGACTTTGCCGAAGAATACGGAAAGAACCTGCTTCGGGGGATCGCGCGATATTCCAAGGACCACGGTCCCTGGACTTTTTGCCGAATGCCTGCGCATTATAGAGAAACGATCGGAATGGATGGTATTTTATCGTGGGCGAAAGAATGGAAGGCCGATGGATTAATTGGTCAGTTCTATAACAATGAAGAGGTATTAAAATTTAAACGAGCGAAGATTCCGGTGATCGCCCAGGATTTTAAAGAAAGGTTTGAAGATATACCCAACATCACCGGAGCCTACCGGGAAACAGGACGCCTCGCGGCGGAATACTTCCTGAAAAAAGGATTTAAAAACTTTGCTTTCTATGGCTTCAAAAATATTGTTTGGTCGCGTGAGCGCGCCGAAGGTTTTACTGAAAGGGTAAAGGAAGCCGGATATGATGTATACCATTACGAAAGAACGGACTCGCGTGCCATTGACTTATGGCACTACAAGCCTTCACCCCTAAGCCGATGGTTAAAATCGCTTCCAAAACCAATTGCCTTAATGGCTTGTGATGATAATCTTGGAAACCATATAACTGAAGCGAGCCGCCAGATCAAAATAAAAATCCCGGACGATATCTCTGTGTTAGGGGTTGATAATGATGAAATGCTTTGTGAGCTATCAGATCCGCCTTTATCCAGTATCGGGTTGGATACTGAAAAGAAAGGATATGAGGCTGCCC
>JBDSIM010000189.1:0-2971 GCA_039917935.1 Cyclobacteriaceae bacterium
GTTTTATAAATGAAATATTATGCATTGGGATGCTTTATGCATTATAAAAAGTTTTTTTCTCAGGGTACATTTTTCCCTCTCAGATTTTTCCCTAAGAAGATATCAGGGTTTACCCTGATATCTTTCCATCTTAAAAAGCTAGCTTCTTCAATAATTTTCCAGCAACTCTATTTCAATACTGTCGTTGATAGGTGCGTCCGCACTCGTAGGTTCACCAGCATATCCATACTTCCCCATCCACATACAGAAATGCGGTTGCTCTCAATTCCATTGTCAACAAGAAAGAGGGAATTGTCTCTGCCCGTTGCTTCCTTGTTGCAATTTTAGTGGCAATTTCGAGGTAATAGTCCTAAGAAGTGACACACAGATTCTCGATGTCGGCCAATGGAACGCACGTATATAGTAAGATGGCATGCTCTTCCCAGTGAAGCTTGATAAGATCACAAATCGGGCCTGCTTTGGTTCGAATTTTTAAAAGGTTCCGAAAAGCTTTTGAAAAATTATTTTGAGAACAGTTGATGCAAAAGAGACCTTACATCAACTCTAATCCATTTGTAAAATATATTGTCATTTTATGAATGTTTGTATTATTCTCAGTTTCATAAAATAATCGTGTTATTATCGCCTCTTCAATGGTTTCTGATCCGATAGAAAACTCAATTTGAGGATTGTAGATTAACTCTAATTCCCTTTTGACTATCCATCGTCCTTTTATCTCATGTCCATTTGTTACACGTAGGATTGTCGTTATTCCATTTTAAAAAAAACTATCCACTCGCTTTTCAACTGCAACTTGGCTGAACACTTTTGACGATAAAAAAAATGTCGTTCCAAATAAAAAAGTAAATCGTAGGAAGTCAATTTTAATTATTCAAAGTTTTTGACTCGTCAATGTTAAATATTTTAATGTTACAAATTTGATGTTACAAATTAGTTGGGTCGTCGCATAGCACACAACGTTCGAGTGCTTGACGAAGGCTGGCAAATAAAGTTATCTGAAATATTTTGATGATATGTGCCAGCTTTTGTCAAGCACATGTTGCATGTAGTTGGTGCAGCTGCTGAAGGTTGACAACCATCGTGTAAGCGTGTAAGAATGGATAATTGCGTAAATGGTCGATTTGCGCAGTTATCCATTCAGGTCAGGAAGTAAGCATATGCTGATTCCGACAATAATTATACGTTCATTAACTTTGGCTCAGATTACTGGATTACAATGTGTCAGGCTCGATTGGAAATGCTCTTATAAAAATATTGTTGCCGGTCCAGATCCACGTCGATGAACATCTCGTATATGCTATTTTACGATCATAAAAGATCTCCTAAATAGCAATGGTAACGGAAGGATCTACCTTCTATATTGTTAATTCAAAATCTTTCCAAACCTTGGAAATGAGAAAAAGCGATATAGTCATTGCGATTATTAAGCGCTCGAATAAGTCTAAAAGCGAACAAGAAATTTACAGGGAGATATATTCATGTTTACGGACTCATTCAATGCGTTTGGAAAAATGGGATGAGTATGTGTCTGATCAAATTGGAAAAGCGATAATTGCAAATCTTCAGGTTCCAAATGGTGAAAATTCATTTGCCCATCTCATTCGAGACATTGATACCATATTAGACCCCCTTTTGTAATGCATTATTAACAAAGAGTGGGAACGGGCTTACAGCTTCGAAATATTTCAATCTTATGAATGCTCGTGAATGCCTGTTGTACACCTGCTTATCACAAAAAGCAAAACTTTCTCATGATTTTACAAATCCAGCCAGCACCTTGATTGCGTATATGATACAGCGATTCTAAAAAGTGGGGCCGCACCTGGATTTTTGGGAAATTGATGTAACCTAGCATAGTTGATATTAGGGTTTTATTTTTCAGCTGTAAACAATTATGTTTTCTAAAGCATATTATTTGCTGCCATATACGTAGCAAGCGGCTTTGTCGCGAAAATAAGAATCAGTTACCCTGCTTCAGAATTATAAAAATTGAATCATAAAATCGTGCCATGATGAGATTTTAAATTATTGGTAAATCCAAGGGCACGACTATTTAGTGGGGTAAAAAGAAATAAGGATTTGGTTAGTCTACCTGGAAGTAGAACTACCCAGTTCTCTATAAAATAATCACAATAAAATAATCACAATTTAACTAATAATTTATGCTTAAACTTTTATCACCTGTTAAGCTGCTGGTTGCGTTAGTAGCCATTGCAGTTCTTTCTCTTGTGTTAGTACAAGAGCAGTATCTGGATGCGTCAAGTCATAGGGAAGCCCCGATGATTTCGAATGATCCTCTTGCGGACAATACCGATGTGTATGCCTTCCGTATGCCCAATAATCCGAGTAGCATTGCCATCATTGCTAATTTTATCCCCGGCCAGCTTCCTGAAGGAGGCCCGAACTATTATACATTTGGTGAAAATGTGCTTTATGAAATTCATATTAAGAACGACCCTTCTACCGAAGGCGATGATATTGTTTATCGGTTTACTTTCGATCAGGTAAATGAAGATCCGACCACCTTTTTCAATATAAGATTAAGGAAACAAAATCTGAAAACTACTTATACTTGTCAAAGAAGTATTAATGGGGGAAAAAGTTTTGAAACCATCATTTCAAATGGCATAGTGCCCGCTTATAATATTGGTCCCAGATCAATTGAAAGTGAAGTCGGCCTCAATAGCGACTATGATTATTTAATGAGGCGAGCTGTAACAAAATCAAGCACCGGTGAATTCGTTTTCTGTGGCCCTGTAGATGATCCATTTTTTGTGGACCTGGGTGGCATATTTGATTTAGGCAATGTTAGGCCAGAATCAGCCAGAGATGCACTAGCCAGAAAGAATGTTCACACTATTGCGATGAGTATTCCGGTAATGACTTTGCAAAAAGACAATAAAAATTCTTATCAGGCAAATGGTATTTTGGATAGTGATTATGTTATCGGTGTTTGGTCTTCCGCAAGCAG
>JBDSIM010000190.1:0-7011 GCA_039917935.1 Cyclobacteriaceae bacterium
GATATCACCACTGCTTTCCAATATCATGTTGCATGAGTTGGACAAGGAACTGGAAAGGAGAGGACATCGTTATGTGCGTTTTGCCGATGACTTCAGTATTTATACGAAGAGCAAGAAGTCAGCGCGCCGTGCCATGAAAAAAATAAAGCCTCATCATTCAATCTCCATAAAACAAATCTTCCTCACCGCCACCGAAGGTCCGGTGCAACACTGGCTTCATGCTGGGCCTTTCAGGCACCATGAAGCCCAGGCAGAATCCAGGGCGAGGGTAAGCATCCGCGGTTTTTTGTCCAGAACCGAGCGGAAGGCCCATGGATTTGAGGGCCTATGGGGGAGAATAGGTTTTTTTTATCGCATGATGTTAACATGCAGAAAATTACCGCAATAAAAACAAGATGGTTTTGTCTTAACATTATTTTTTTTGGTGATTAACCACTTCACGGAAATGGCTTATAGAAGTTTCAAATCCATGGCTTTGAAACTAAGACTAAGAGAATTAAAACTGGGAGTTTGTATATTTAAGATCCTTTTTTAATTGCGATCTGCAAAAAAAAGTTTCCATTTCTTGTCTACCATATTTGGAAAACTAAATTTTGCATGGATGTCCTGCTGTCGTTTCCTCACCATCTTATCATTTACCACTATCTTTATGCTGGGGTCAATTTATTGCTCATGCAACATGTCCTTTAGCCTAACCTCCCCGGAGAATTTTCACTTACCTTTTATATTATTCCTGTTTCAGGGATTTCACCGGTTGAGCCTTGGCAACTTTAAACGATTGGAAGCTAATGGTTATCAGTGTAACTATTAATATAAGCAAAATGGATAGCGTGGTAATCATCCAGCTTAATTCAATTTTATAAATAAAATTATCCAACCATTTGTTCGATAAATAATAAGAAGCGGGTACTCCAATCATGCAGGCAATACCCATCAATTTAAGAAAGGGTTTTACCATCAGGGTCAATAGGGTTGACGAATCCGCACCCATCACTTTCCGGATAGCCATTTCTTTACCTCTGCGTTCTGCGATAAACATGGACATGCCAAATAAACCTATACAGGTGGTTATTATACCCAGTATGGTAAAAACTCTGGCGAGGTCATGTAAGGCATTTTCCTCAGAATAAAGTCTGTTAAATTCATCGCTGATAAACCAATACGACATACCTACATCCTGAGGCATTACTTTTTTCCATATTTTCTGAATCACTTCCATATTTTCCGGAATTTTTCCGGAAGGCAGTTTTACATAATAGATAATATCATTGGCCAGGTCTTTTTGGATTGACAAAATTAAAGGGGAAATTTTGTTCTGCACGCTCTTGTATTTGAAATCCTTAAATACACCCCGGATTTTAAAGGTGTATTCCTTCTTTATCCAGCGATGCTTCACAGTAATCTCCTGGCCTAAAAGTTCATTTGAATCTATGTTTAACTGACGTGCAACCTCTTCATTGACAAGTATCTCGGTTGAGTCAATGGAAGTGGAATTGTCATAGAATCTTCCCGCAATGAGTTTGAGATCATAGACTTTATGAAAGTCTGATCCAATGCACATCATATCCCAGGTGAACTTTTGGTCATTCCGGTTTGGAACAGTTACTTCAAAAGACAGATCGGTATAGCCTTCCCTGCGTGGTAAATGATTGCCAAATGAAGAAATAGAAAGGTCGGGGATCCTGGCCAATTCGTTTTGTAAAACATTTAATTTATTAACTGGCGCGATATTCCCATACCGGATGCTCAAAACCTGGTCACCATCCTTGTTGAGATCATTGTTGATCATTTCATCCATCTGCTTGATTACTACCAGGGTAAAGACTATGAGAATCAGAGAAATGGTGAACTGAAATACCATAAGCCCTTGTCTCAGGGTATTGCTAACCTTTCCTGTGGTCGAACTTCCCTTTAATATTTTTATGGTTCCCAATGATGCCATATAAAAGGCGGGATAAAGCCCTGATAAAATAGAAACCGAGATCCACAATAGCAGGAGCATGGAAACAGAGGGCAGCGAAAAAATATCTGAAACGACAAAATCCTTATTTGCAAAATCACTGTAATAAGGCAAGAGTACTATGGAAATAATCAATGCTAAAATGATTGATAATCCGGTAATTAAAAAAGACTCCTGTAAAAATTGAAAAATGAGTTGCCTTTTGGTGCTTCCCAGGGCTTTTCTCATGGCAACTTCCTTACTTCGCCGCATACTTCGGGCTGTAGCCAGATTGGTGTAATTAATAATGGAGATAAGCAGTATAAAAGCACCTATGGTAAGAAAAATAATAATGTATTGCTTATTGCCCGGCATTTCCGGCCAGATAAGATTGGGAACATCAGAAAAATGGGTCTCCGTTATCTTTAGAAATTGTGGTTCAATGGAAGAGGGTTCCTTAAGTTTTTCTGTGGCCACCTTATTAACCGCAATTTTCAGATTTGTTTTCAAAAATTGTAAATCGGCATCTTTTTCAGTTTGAATAAAAACATAACCTGCATAAGCCGGCCACCACATTTCCGTCAGTAAATTTTCAAATCTTATATTTGGATTCCATATTTCAAATTGTGGTTTTTGCACCTCCCTGTTAAGCATATATTTGGTTGACCTGCCCAATTGGATATTATAGGGGAGGTCTCTGAAGACGCCTTTTACGACAACACTTATTTTTTTGTTCTCTAGAAAAAATGGATGTGAGAATTCCAAATGTTTATTGAGCGCACTTTCATTGCCGAATAAATCCCGCGCAGCAGTTTCGGAAATAATAATATCGGTGGGTTGTTCTAAAAGCGTTTTTCTGTCTCCCTCACGCAAGTCCAGATAAAAAAAATCTCCGTAATTTTTCATGACATAGGAAACATCTTCTGAGAGCACGATCTTTTCCTCCCCATTCGTTTGCCTGTAATAAAATGAAAATGGCCATCCCATTCTATTTATGGAGGAAAAGCTTTTTACCCCCTTTAAATTCTCTTTCATGTAATGGGCCCAGCCTTCAATAACCCATGTATTTATAAATTCAGTACCATCAGGCCCTTTATCCTTATTAATAAGGCGGTAAGTATTCTCTGTATCGGGATGCTGTGTATCGTAAGTGAGTTCATCAAAGGCGTAGAGATATACATAAATACAGCAAGCCAGGCCAATGGCTAACCCGGCAACGTTAAGAAGCGATTGGGAGCGTTGCTTTAAGAAGTTTCTAATAGCAACAAGGAAGAAGTTTCTGATCATAAGCGGGGATTTAAGTTCTTATTTTTATATTATTCCAGGATATTTTCTGATATTACTTTTAATTCCGGGAACTAATTTCTCTCCTACAACCTTTCTCCTCGTACCTCACCTCGTGCCTCTTTTACTACTCCCCGTTCTTGAGACCACTTTTGGGGTTTTCTTAGTTAACATCTTACGATCGTTTCAATCGTCATTGATGTTGGAATGTAGGTAACTGCAAACGCTGTGCGCGTTGAGCAAAGGTAAAAACTTTCCTTTGAGTTATCCATATTTCAACATCTAAAAAATGCGCGGAGCGCTCCGCTTCTCTCTTCTGTCGTTTCATGCTGCGTTCAAATATAGATCGGCCGGACGTATCCGGCCGATACCCTAATGAGTTTTTTTATGGTTGTAAAAGTTCAGGAATTGTTCAAGCCCTTCATACAACTCCTTTCCATTCTCAGCCGGATGGAGATAAACGTAATCTTGTTTCACAGTACACCATAACCTCCCAATGAAAATGTTATCCGTAGCACGTCCTTTCCCATCCATGCTAATTTGGATCTGCTTACTCTCGAGATACTCAGTCCACAGCGCACAGGTGAACTGGCTGGCCTGATCGGAATTGATCATGTCAGGATTGCCATAGCTGGAAATGGCCTCTTTCAGAACGCCTAAAAAGTTCTCTGCCTCCAACGTGTTGTGTACGTTCCAGCCTACCACAAAACGACTGTGCAAGTCAATGATAGCAGTCAGGTACATGAACCCGTGTGCCGAGGCCGTCTCATATTTAACCAATCTTTTTTGGCCCGGTATACTGTACTCATGACAAGGTAACCTCATGGTTTTGTATGTTGAATTCCTGCATGATCCTTTTGCATATTCTTATTTTCTTATTTCTTAGTAAAGTCTGATCTGGAGCGGTAAGATGGTTTTGGTATTGTATTTTACGAGTGATCATTACCCATATAATGGTGGCTATCTTTACGGGCAGTTGCGGTAATAGCAACCACTCTACTTTTTTTTGATGCCGTCCTTTTCAGGAAAGCTTTTAGTGGGTTGTCTGTAGCAATTCTTTCTACAGCATTTGCCGCATCCCGAAATGCCAATGCTACCCGATTTTTTTTCTTTTCAATATGGGAGGAAATCACTTTGCCTCCTGTGATTTTATTGTTTGGAACAAGTCCTAACCATGAACAAAAATGTTTTGCTGTTTTAAATTTTGAGAGGTCTAATCCTATTTCTGAAACCAGGGTAAGTATTGTACCGGTGTTCACACCGGGTACATTAAGAAGTTCGATACCGCCAGTAAGCTTAAAAACATTTTTGGCTATAGTAGGAGGAGGACAGTTTTTGAACTTTATTTTTTTTGGAGGTTTATATACTGAATTTCCTTCATTTGTTTTAGGCACGGCTGTTTGTTTCTTCAAGCAGTAAAGCAATTTTAATGTCGCATTCATGTATCTGTTTTTGAATATGTTTATAGCTATCATAGCATTGCTGCAACTCAAAGAGATATTCTTCTGGAAAATTTCCTTGCAATGCTTTGACAAAGTCTTCTTTTGGCCGATGGCAATTTGGGTGTGCCAGGGTGGCAAGTTGAATGGGGTCTCTGGTTCCTCTTAAAATAGATTCAACAATGCTTATGCCGGTAAGTCCTGTAAGGTCACGCAACACCGACTTAAGTTGCAGATTCATTAGGGTAAGGTTCTTGTTCGTTCTCAACACTTGTTGGGCAGACTGCTCAATGAGATACTGGCGCTGCCGGGCATAAGTACGTAGTTCTTGTGTTGCTATATCAGGTTGGAAACTTGCCGATAACAAACCCAGGCTGTGAAGTAATTGTATCCATCGGCTATCGACTACATCAGTCTTTCTACCTTTTACATTTTTGATATGTCGTGCATTAACCAGTATCACATCAAGACCATAATCTTGAAGCAGGACAAATAATTGTTTCCAATAAAACCCGGTAGACTCCATTGCCACCGTTTCATAACCGAGATCTTTCAGATAGTTGGCGATGTTGTGGAGGTCACAAGTGAAAACACCAAATTCCCGCACATCAGATGGACCTTGGCCCACGCAAACAAAGAACGAACGGCTGCCCACATCTATGCCGGCAGCTTTCAAGTTCACGACCGGCATTTCAAGAAATGTTTTGGTAGTGTCTTGCTTTACATTTTTTTGACATTCCGCTTTCCCATGATCTTTTACTTTTAAGTGATAAAGAAAATGCAGACGGCAATGCGCTTGCTAACTTGCTAAAGGTAATATTCTCATATACGGGTTTTAGCTAAAAGGACAACCCAATTATGTTTACATGGGCATTGCCAACCAGGCTACTCGGGGAGCTTAAAGCACCATTGACGGTAGGGGTTTGGGAGTGCATTTCCTTTTAATTAAAGATACTACATCTCGACTTATTTAAGATGCCCGTTGAAGTTCAGCCGGTTATAAAAGGTTGTTTTTGAAAAAAATTCTAAGGGAGCTACTCGATTATGGGCAGTACATTTACTTTTTTCTCAACCATACACATAATTGCATTCCTGTATTTGTCCATTTCATATATGGTTTTAAAAAGTAGTCCGCAATTTTTGGCATAAAAGTCTGACAGACATAATATTCGAAATATGCTAATTGATAACCATACTTTTTTGAATGTTGTTGGAATGATTTAAGCCCAAATTCGTATAGGTGATATGGTTCGTGCATTGGACTTATGTTTCCAACATAATCTGTTCGATTGAGACTATAAAAAAGGTTTAATATTTTATTTATCAGCCAATCAGAAGATGGGATTTCGATGTGAATAATTCCATTTGGTTTTAGCCAATCTAAAGCTTTAATTATTGAATCGGAGGGGTCATAAAGATGCTCTAAAACAGCAGCGAATGAAATAAAGTCAAAAGTATTTTGTGGGTATTTTACTTCTTCAATCTGGCCTATTTTTAATTTTTCGGGACTGACACTCATTTTTGAAATTGCTCTTTCATAAAATTGTTTTGAGGGCTCAAAGCCATACGTATCAAAACCTGCTTTTGTTAAAGCAATCATAGCTTTTCCTAAACCTGCTCCTATATCTAAGGATTTCATTCCTTCTTTGAATTCAATCAAACTTTTTAATCTTTTGATTTCACCTTGAAAGTAGTTTTCACTTACTGTAAAGTAATCTTCTTTCCAATAATCTTCTGGTGGAACACCGTAATGGTCTTGTAAGTCAAATGGAATAGGTTGTGGGTTAGAGTAAATTAGTCCACAGTTTGTACATTTAGCAATTGTAGTAGTTATTCCTACTTTATTTTTTGGATTCCTCCCTTGTGATTGATTAAGTCGCTTACCAATAATTTTATGAGTGTCTGTTTTTGAGTCACACATATTGCATTTGTCGATGTAATTGAAATAATATCTAAGTTGTCGTTTCATCTCTTTGTCGTTTTTTTGTATTGCCCATAACGGTGTGTATATAAGGCGTAGGCGGCTTAAAAGCACTTCATTGTCAACCGTTCGATGAATAAATTACGAGCAAAAAATATCACAACAAATAAACCCGCAATGCCTTATGCTCAGTGTGTGCGGCCAGTATGGCGTGTTACATTCCAGCAGGGAATGTAAATAGATTATCCAAAGGGAGCAAGTCCCCTATGTGCACTGCATCGATGCGCATTAGCAAAGTCCCCCGCCGAAGCTTCTGCGAAGGAGGGCTGCAAGGTTGTGCGGAGTGATCCGCGAACTGAAGAAAGCAGGACTGCAAAGATCTGTACTGACGAATCCGCCAGCCGGCGGACATATGAGGCAGTCTCGGA
>JBDSIM010000191.1:0-33892 GCA_039917935.1 Cyclobacteriaceae bacterium
GTTTTCGATGTACTCTAACTATCCAGTAGACCCAAGTTTGAATTAGTCATTTTTAGTAACTTAGCATAAAAGGGGATTAGTAATGGATTCTTTGACCATGGAAATTGAAAAAGACAAACGCGATGAGCGTGATCAAGCGCAGGAAGATGGTGTGGCCAACACCCAAACCCCTGCGCTGCTTCATTCAGAAGAAGATTTGTCGGAACACGATGAACCTTTAGATGAAACGCTGGACGATGATGAACACAAACATGTTGATTACTCGCATTATTCCAAATCGCAGTTTGTCGCTGCTATAAAAGACCTGGCGAAAGAAAACGATTTCAAAAAGGTCGATGCCATTCTCAAAGAGATCAAACCTTTGTATGAGGAAATTCTGGAAAAGCAAAAGCTGGCGGCGCTTGAAAAGTTTACGGCCACCGGCGGAGGTGCGCAGGATTTTGAATTTAAGGGTGATGAACTTGATCATGTGTTTGAAACGCACTTGAAACTGATCAAAGACCGAAAAGTGCAATACTTCCGGCAACAGGAAGATCAAAAGAATGATAACCTTCGCCGGAAACAGGAGATGATCGAAAAATTGCGTTTCCTGGTAGACTCCCCCGATAGTACCAACCAGTTTGACGCCTTCAAGGAACTTCAGAAAGAATGGCGGAGCATAGGACCGATTCCTGGAGCGCAGGCAAAAACACTTTGGGCAAATTATCACGCACTGGTAGACCGTTTTTATGATAATCAAAGTATCTATTTCGAATTAAAGGAACTTGACAGAAAGAAAAATCACGAGTTAAAACTGGAGCTCTGTGCGCGGGCTGAGCGCCTTTCTAATGTCGAAATTATAAAGGATGCCATCCGGGAACTCAATGAACTTCACCAGGAGTTTAAACACCTGGGTCCCGTGCCCTCGGAAGATAAAGAAACTGTATGGCAGCGTTTCAAGACAGCCTCAGACGCGGTATATGCAAAACGCGATACCTACCTTAATAACCTGCAACATGAACTTCAACAAAACCTTGAACTCAAAATAAAATATGCGGATGAGGCTCAGGCCTATGCCCATTTTCAGAGTGATCGGATTAAAGAATGGAATGAAAAAACAAAGGAGATATTAGAACTTCAAAAAAAATGGGAAGTAGTGGGGGGGTTGCCCAGGGTCAAAGCCAAAGATGTCAATAAAAAATTCTGGTCTGCCTTCAAATCCTTCTTCAACAACAAGAATCTTTTCTTTAAGAAACTCGACGAAGAACGCGAGCAAAATCTTCAGCATAAAAATGATTTGGTTAAACAGGCCAGGGAATTAAAAGAAAGCCAGGAGTGGGATAAAACATCCAACGACCTGAAAGCTTTGCAACAAAAATGGAAAGACGTTGGCCCCGTTCCTGAGAAATTCCGCGAGCGTGTTTTCAAAGAATTTAAAGATGCCTGTGATTATTTCTTTGCTCAGAAAAGAGGCCAGATGGGTAAAGTGGAACAGGAGCAAATTGATAACTATAATCTGAAAACGGCCATTTGTGAAGAGCTTGAAAGGAATGCGCTCGAAAAAACATCCTCCGTAGGCTTATTAAAAGACCTGCAGGACAGATATAATACCGTGGGATTTGTGCCTAGAAAGGACATTACGGCCATGAAAAATCGGTATCATGAAGCCGTTGATAAATTTGTGGCCTCCATTCCGGATATGAGTCAGGATGAAAAAAGCCGCGTTGTCCTTGAAAATCAACTCAGTGATTTGCGGAATGACCCGATGGGTGACAGAAAAATATTTCAAAAAGAACAAGTCATCCGTAAGCGCATCACCAAGCTCGAAAATGATATTTCATTGTGGAAGAATAACCTGGAATTTTTCGGTAAATCGCAAAATGCCAACAAAGTCAGGGATGAATTCAACGAAAAAATAAACACAGCAACAGAACACCTTAAAGAATTGAAACAACAATTGAAGTTGTTAAGGGCGGGGTAACGTTGTAAATTTTATTTCGTGCGGTCCGAGGTGGTGTATATTATTATTTATCCGGATCTCGGTTTGATCCCCTGTAAGGTTGACCAATCCCAGGACCTTGGTATCCAATAGTATTCCCTGTACCCGAAACGGATCACTGCTCTCCATTATATTCGCCTTTTTTCCCTGATAAACCGCAAAGTTTTTTAACATTTGATACACAGGATAAGGATCCGCTTCGGCCGAAATTATTCCCTGATTTCCCATCGTTTGAAAAAAGGTCACTGACTCCGCGCCGCCCCTTGCCAGGGAGCACAGGCTTCCGAAGCCCCAGACGGCAGTAAATGCCGCTTTTTGCCTGGGATCTGCCTTCTTCGTTTCTTCAATAAAATGATCGGCGGGGTTTGTCGCGTAAGGATTAAATCGCCTGCGCAAGGTAACGGGTGAAATGTGAATGCGGATGGATTCTCCATAGATCAACCGGGCACTATTCACCAGATGGCTCATGGACTCGGTATTTTCCAGCACTGTTAAATCGTCTGTAGCATGTTCCTGAGGATCGATGCTGAAACTTATAAAATCCAACCCATTAGCCTTAAATTGGTTTTTATTGATTTCATTAAAGTTATAGTCAGTGCCGGCCCCCAATGAAACTTTTGGAAGCGTTTGTTTTAAAACAGTTGCATGATCAATAATTTTCTGACCAGTAACCAGGCCGTTGTGCGATAGCAATAACAACTTTTTCACTTTTACCTTGTTTTGTTGACAAAGCATAATAAAGGCCTCGGTTTCTTCTTTGAAATTTTCAGTGAGATGCAAGGCGACTTCTAAACCCAATCCTAACGCAAAAGCATTTTCGTATTGCCGCGAAAATAGGGTAACCCAGTTTGCATTTCCGGGATACAGGTCAATCCGGTAATGGTTGAGTTTTAAACCGCGAAGCAGAATCTCCCCCTGTGGTGATAGCCGATCGATTTCGGTAGACGCTGAGATACCCATGAATGGGACAATGGAATTTATTCCAGTATCCCTCAAAGAAATGTAAGCAGGGCCGGCTTTAACAGTCGCTAAAACAGAGGATGGCCTAAAAGTAATCCGTTGATAAACCACCTCGCCTTTTTTCAGTAGAACAGGAAAGGGTTTATCCAGTGTTGTGCAGAAAGTTTTGAACGATGCATCAGACCAGTTACGTTGATCTTCCGTTTCAAAAACTTCACCTTCAAAAAATAGGGTATAGGTCTGACCTGCAGTTTCCCAGGCCATTGAAATGATATCTTTAAATGGGTTCTCCGCCGCAACAGCCGCTGGAAAAACTTGTTTCGTTGTCGAACGATTCGGATGGGTAATGATACATAGCTGGTCTGTTATACTCAGGGGATGAAGAACACAAAATCCTGCCCGGTTTTTGTTAAAATCCGCGAGGGCCTTTCCCGTAATTTCAAAGACCAACGTCCCGTCAGGGAGCCCCTCAATGTTCGTCGTCCACGCCATCACATCCACGCCGTCACTGGAATGGAAACAATCGAATTGAATTTGAAAACCATTATTTTGATTGACGATCTGTTCGTTTTCAATTCTGTGTGGAATAGTATTCCAATTGTGATCACGAAGCGCAAAATATATCATCCGAAGAATCTCGGTCTCACCGTAAGCTATTCGCCTTAGGAAACCATGATCATACATTACTGAAATAGCTCCCGCTGTATATTTTTTCATATCGTGCATTTATATTTCCCCAATTTGTATCGTATTAACCACTGCCCCGTGGCAACCGGCTGGGAAATTATTAATATTTAATGTGAACGCAAATTCCGGTCGCTAAACCATGTTCCATATAACCGCTGTTCCTCTGAGATATCTTTAACAATTATAGGCTCGGTATAAAGTTTTTACGGGCTATCCCATGCGGTGCTTCTTGATTATGCTGATCAGCCTTTGTCTGCTTCAATCTGTGTATGGAGGCAAACCAAAAATACCGAAGATTACGGGACAGAAAGAATTGACGACGAGCCAGGGGAATGGGATCACCATACAACTCAGTGACCTCTATGTTGAGCAAAAGGACGATGGGAAAGATGATAAAGGTGAGGGCAATGATGATGATGACGACGATAATAGCGATAATGAGGTGCCTCGTTATCCCACCGGGTATACCCTTGAAATTTTTAATGGTCAAAATTATCAGGTTTCGGGAAATACAGTGACCCCCGATCCAGGGTTCAGCGGCATCTTAACCGTAGAAGTTCGGGTAAGAAATGATCAACACGCTTCCAAAAAATTCGATCTTAAAATTACGGTAACGTCTGCCAATAAACCTCCGGTCATTACGGGTCAATTGCCGCTCAGCATCACCGTAAATACTTCTTTACAAATTAAATTATCCCATCTAACGGTTACGGACCCGGACAACGCCTACCCTTCAGATTTTACGTTAAAAATTTTGCCGGGCGATCAATATTCCGTGAACAAAAATGTGGTTACTCCAGCGCAGGATTTTACGGGCAGCCTGGTTATCAGAGTGGTTGTTAACGATGGTCAGAACGACAGCGACCCGTTCGATGCGGTGGTTAATGTGAGCCCTGAAGTAAATATTTCACCAGTAATTTCCGGACAAATTCCCGTAAGTATTTCAAAAAATCAGGCCCTTACAATTCTACTTTCGCACTTACTGGTTACTGACCCCGATAACGTATTTCCTTCAGACTTTGCATTAAAAGTGTATCCGGGAGAAAATTTTGACGTCAAGGAGTCGGTCATAACACCACATAAGGATTTCACAGGAGAGCTTGCTGTGCCTGTTTCTGTTTCCGACGGCACGTCCGAAAGCAAAGTTTACCATCTCAAAATTAACGTTACCACTGATTCGAATATTAAGCCGATCATCTTAGGTCAGTCCGGATTAAAAACTATTGAGGGCAAAAATCTGGAAGTTAAACTTTCTCATCTGGTGGTGACGGATCCCGACAATCAATATCCACAGGATTTTACCCTCCAGGTGTCCGAAGGCAATCATTACACCGTTACTAACTATATCATCGCTCCGGCTTCAGGCTATGTGGGAATGTTACAGGTCAGGGTTAGCGTAAATGATGGCAATAGTGTAAGTGATCCATATGACCTTATTATCGAGGTAATCCCACAGGGTTCGATGGAAATCCTGTCTCAGCAATCATTGGAGATGTTTGAAGATTCCTCCATGGTGATCCGCCTTTCAGATTTGATGGTCAGTGATCCCACTGACGCATATCCGGAGGGTTACGACCTTCAAATACTACAAGGGGATCATTACCGGGTTAGTAAAAACACCATTAAACCGGATGCTGACTTCCACGGAAATCTGAATGTTCCACTCAGGATCAGCAATGGTTCTGAGTCAGCGTCGTTTACCCTTTTAGTTGATGTCAAGCCCGTAAACGACCCGCCGGTATTGCTGCAGCTACCTGTTGATCCATTGATTGCCAGGGGATCAGGACCCTGGATACTGGGATCAGGCGTGGAGGTCAGGGATGTGGATGATGAACAGATCCTTTATGCCGAAATTGGATTTCAGCTCGCGAATTACAATCCGCTAACCGATGGGCTTTCGTTTGAAGAAACGGAAAATATCCATGGGGTTTTTGATGCGGGTACAGGAGTTTTGTTTCTTTTGGGAAATGCGATGCTGCAGGAATATGAAAGGATCTTGAGATCGGTCAATTTTACTTATCTCAACGAGGTCGATAGCCTTCAGGAAACGTCAAAGATTATCAATATCAGATTAAATGACGGGAAAGATTTCAGCGGTACCTATGAACGGATTGTGCTCCTGAGCAGGGATGTAGCACTGGACATTCCCAGCGCATTTACCCCAAACAACGATCGGGCAAATGACACATGGAAAATTACCGCTTACCAGGACGCTGAAAAATTAAATACTGTTATCCGGGTCTATAGCCAGAAAGGAATATTGGTTTTTGAAACCAATAAATTAGAAAACGAATGGGATGGTGAGTATAATGGTGCGCCACTGCCTTCCGATGTGTATTACTATACCATCGAGATGGATCTCGCGTTTACTAAAAAGAGTTATAAGGGCATCGTGACAATATTGCGATAAAGGATCATTTTTTTCGGCTACATCCGACTGCACAATTCATTGAACTACGCCATGGCGTTCCGCAGCATCTCAATACTTTTGGGTACCGCAGTAGAGGGACTTTCTTTTCCTTCGAATTCCAGAGATAAATAACCTTGATAGTTTACTTTGTTCAGTATGCCGATGATGCGTTTGTAATCGAGATCCAATGAGTACCACTCGCCCCCTCCATAATACGTTTTCGCTTGCACAAAATTAGTGTGCGGGGCAAGCATCTCCAGCTTCTCATAAGGATTTTCCAGAAAATTACCGGTGTCCATAAGAACGCCAAGCCAGGGAGAATCTATCGCGTTTTTGATTTTTAACTGGCCTTCGGGTGTGGAGCACAACCCCCAGTGATTTTCAAGGGCCAGCAGCACCCCGTATTCGGCCGCTGTGGGCAAGCATTGCTCGATGCTATCAATGCACCATTTGAAGCCATCATCTTCAGTGTAACCTGCCAGGACGGGCTCGACGCCTCTGTTTTTCATGAGATCATCAAAAGATTTGATCGTATTCCACCTTCCGGAATTCAATCTCAGACACGGAATTCCCATTTTTGCGGCAATCCCAATACATTTTTTGGTATGCTCGATTTCCTTCTTCAGGAATTCTTTATCGGGTGAAACAAAACTTTGGTGAATAGACAGGCAGGTGAAAGCAATGCCATTGAGAAATGCATGCTTCTTTAACCGCTGAAGATAGGCGTTGTCTTCACCATCCATCTGCCTGTGCAGAATATCGATTCCTTCTACGCCCAGCTTCGCAGCCTCATCAATTACTTTTTCAATGGGAAACTTTTCGCCCTTGAAATGCCAGTACGAATAGGAAGATATACTTAATTTAATCCTCGATTTTGGCGTCGGTGACGCTGCATGAACGAACGGTATTACCATACTGGCGGCAACAGCGCCTGACACGGTGTTTCGGAAAAAATTACGCCTTGATGAATTCATTTAGCAATGGTTTATAAAAGAGGATGCACGGCTTTATTGGTCGTGCGATCAAATTCATGGTAGGTTCTAATGTAAGACAATATTCTTGAAATTCTCCACAATTTTTTTAGGTCGAAGGATCATAAATTTTTATAAAAAATGCGGCCTTTTGATGAAGGTATTCTACGATGATGAACAGAAGGAAATGATCATAATATAGATTGCGGCTACAACGGATGCCCTGATATGCGGTGGGCGTTCCCGGAACAACTAGCACAACAGCAAAGAATGAGCAAGAAACATCCGGCTGTGGCTGGCCTTACAGTGGAAGATTGGATAATTAATTTTATCTTTCAAAAAAGGTTTTAGCCATCGATAATAATGATTTCCAAAGTTTTAAGTGTGTATGGCATTCGGGAAAGCGAAAGCGTTATAGAGCCGCTGACCAGCGGATTGATCAATAACACCTGGAAAGTTTCCAGCGGGGAATCAGCATTCATTTTACAACGGATAAATGACCAGGTTTTCAAAAAGCCATATCACGTGGCGGAAAACATCCGGTTAATTGACGATTATCTAAAAGCCAATTCTCCCAGCTATTTGTTCGTTTCCCCCGTGCGCAACCTTCAAGGTGATGATATCTTCCATGATTCAAAGGAAGGCTATTTCAGGGTGTTCCCTTTCCTGCAGGGCTCCCATACCATAAATGTGGTCTCTACTCCGAAACAGGCGTTCGAGGCAGCCTTGCAATTCGGAAAATTTACCCGGCTCCTTTCTAGATTCGATGCCCGGAAATTAAATATTACCATCCCTGATTTTCATAATCTGACCCTTCGGAATCAGCAGTTTGAAACGGCTTTGCAAACAGGAAATCCTGCCAGAATTGCACAATCAAAAGCGATGATTGCCGAGATAAGAAAGTATAACCGGATACTGGTATCCTACGAGAACATCCGCAAGAGCAGTTTTGTCCGGCAGCGGGTCACGCACCACGATACAAAAATTAGCAATGTATTGTTTGATGATCAGGGAGAAGGCCTTTGTGTGATTGACCTCGATACAGTGATGCCCGGTTATTTCATCAGTGATGTGGGCGATATGATGCGTACCTATCTTTCACCGGCCAATGAGGAAGAAAAAGATTTTGAAAAAATAGAGGTTCGTGAAGATTACTTCAGGGCCATTGTCAACGGATACCTGAGCAGCATGGGTGATGAATTAACCTCCGAAGAAAAAAAATTAATTTTGTACTCGGGTTTATTTTTAATATACATGCAGGCCATTCGTTTTCTCGCCGACTATTGTAACGATGATGTCTACTATGGCGCGCGCTATGAAGACCAGAATTTTGTACGTGCCGGAAATCAGTTGATTCTGTTAAAAAGACTGGATGAAAAATCAGATATTCTGGAAAATATTATTGCCAGTGAATTAAAAACAAAGACTCACTTTATCTTTTAAAGCATGATCAGGATGGACAAGATTATTTTAGTGAAAACGCTTTTGTTAGTGTTTATGTGGAGTATGAATCAGGCGCAAACCTTACCGGAAAATATTAAGTTAAAGGATTATCGCCCTGTTTCGGCCTATAAGGTTCCCCTGTCAAAAATAGCGAAAGCGAAATATCCCGCCATTGATATTCATTCGCATCCGTATGCGACATCCGATGCGCATTTGAAACAATGGGTGGAAATAATGGATCAGGCAGGCATCGAGAAAATGATCATCATGACCATGACAGCCGGAGCAAAATTTGATAGTATCTATGCACACTATGCGAAGTATCCCGATCGCTTTGATGTGTGGTGTGGATTCGACTATACAGGCTATCAGGAGCCGGGATGGAGTGAAAAAGCTGTCAAAGAACTGGAACGTTGTTATAAAGTCGGCGCCAGAGGAGTAGGGGAGTTAGGCGACAAAGGCTTAGGTGAATTGTTTTCAGAACCTGTTCCCGGATATGGCTTGCATGTCGATGATAAAAAGATGAAACCTTTATTTGAAAAATGCGCGGCATTGAAGATGCCTGTTGAAATACATGTAGCCGAACCGTACTGGATGTATCTTCCGATGGATTCAACCAACGATGGATTGTTGAACGCGTACGAATGGCGCATCGACTTAAAACAAAAAGGAATATTGAATCACGGCCAACTTATTAAAACGCTGGAGAATGTTGTCCGCGACAATCCCAAAACGACCTTCATCGCCTGCCACCTGGCCAATTGCGAGTATGACCTTACCATCCTGGGAAATATCCTGGATAAATATCCCAACCTCTACGCTGAATTCGGAGCCCGTTATGGGGAAACCGCCACGATTCCTAAATACATGAACGCGTTTTGTGAAAAATATCAGGACCGTTTGCTCTACGGAACTGATATGGGCTTCAGTCCGCAGATGTACAGCACAACGTTCCGCATACTTGAATCCAACGACGAACACTTTTATGAAACTGATCTTTTCAATTACCACTGGCCCCTTTATGGTTTTGGACTAAAAGACCATGTCTTGAAAAAAATCTACCGTGATAATGCCCTCAGGGCGATAAAGGGGAGGTGAGGGAGGGTATATACTCCTATACCTCTCTACCCCTGTGCTACACCTTAAAAAAGATCCCCCTCTTATACAGGAAATAACAAAGTCCCCACTCCAGCAAAAAAATAATGAGCGATGTGAGAATCAACATCAAATTTTCCGGTACATGCACCAGCGTCATTAAGCCATTGGTGATGGCTCCCATATATTCATTGAACCAACGGCCGGCAACAATTTCAATGAATAGATAAATGAACAAGGAGTTCATTCCAACAACAATGAACAACTTCACATATCTTTTATGATTTTTCAAGTCAATCCACCAGTAGAATAACGCTAACGCTAACAGGCACCAACCGCCAGAGGCCAGGACAAAGGAGCTTGTAGCGATGCGTTTTATGATGGGGGTGATGGTAAAATCCATCACGTATCCCACGACCAGTGCAATTATTCCGCCGATGACAAGCCATTTCATTTTTTCATTTTCAGGTCTGATAGATAAGAGCAGTTTACCTGCCAGGCAACCCCATATCGTATGGGCTGCTGTGGGAAGGAAATTGATCGCGACCCAGCCATCACTGTTGATTTTGTTCATCAGCACCATATCCATGAAATTTCCGAAGTTGTGTTGGTCTGTAAAGGCTTGATCAAATCCTCCAATGTTTGTGTAACGGTAAAGAAGTTCGGTCAATAGAAGCAAGCCAAGACTGAACAGTATTTGGGCGGAATAAGACCATCTAAAAATAAAAAAGGCAATCAAGGTTGTTGCCGACAGCTGTGTAAGCACATCCCACAATTCGAAGGAAAGTCCCCCGGGTCTGACGGCATAGTCGAGCACGCCCCAGAAAAACAACCAGCACGACCGCTTAAATACTTTCATAAAAGACTGGCTCCATGGCATACCGTTAATTTGCTGACGGTGGAGTGAGTAAGCCATGGCCGTGCCCGCCATGAACATAAATCCAGGTTGAATCAAGTCCCAGAATCTCAGTCCATTCCAGGGATGATGAAAGAACTGTAAAAAGAAAAGTTGGATATTGCTCCCCTCCGAAACCTGGAACAGGTGGTTATACACATGGGTACTTTCCAGCATGAGGAGCACCATAATAAGTCCACGCATAAAATCAAGTGATAGCAGACGCTGGCTTTGAGTTGGCTGTTTCATAGGTAAGGCTTTCGAAATTTATTCATGGAGGTAGGTCAGCATATAGACCCGAAGTAATTATGGTACGATGAATTTCCATCCTAAAAATAGGCTTTTTACAGTACGCCTGTTCTCCGTTTAAAAAAAATATTTGTTTGGAAGCGCTTATTCAGTTAACATCGGAGAGGTATAATTTAATCCCGCCCCTGGTCATGTCGCGTAGATCAATCTTCTTATAATATGAAATTCACCTTGTGCATATTCTTTTGCGTCGCCCTGATACTGGCTTCCTGTGCCAGGGAGGAATATTATACGATGGACGATTTTTCGGAAGTTAAAAAAATTGATACACATACGCATCCCAATACGGAGAACACGGCGCTGGTAGACCTCGCAAAAGAAGATAATTTTATTATTCTTGCAGTAAATGTTGACGCGCCGCACTATCCCTCGCTTGACGAACAGAAACGTTTTGCCCTTATCCAGAAAAATGCCGGCATGGAGAATGTCGACTTTCTGATTACTTTTTCCCTGGCCAACTGGCAGTCTCCGGATTGGGAACAACAGACTATCGCGCGGCTGAAAGACGGATTTGAGAAAGGTGCGCTGGGCATTAAGCTCTGGAAAAATATAGGCATGGTATACAAAGATTCCGCTGGCCAATTTATCATGGTTGACCATCCAAGATTCGATCCCATTATCCATTTTATCATTGATCAGGACAAAACGGTGATGGCTCATCTGGGTGAACCTAAGAATTGTTGGCTCCCCATTGATTCTATGACAGTGAATGGGGATCGGAATTATTTCAAGAACCACCCCGAGTACCACATGTACCGGCATCCGGAAAATCCTTCCTATGAAACAGAAATTGCTGCGCGCGACCGTTTTGTAGAAAGGCATCCCGACTTGCGTTTTGTTGGTGCACATCTCGGAAGCCTGGAGTGGAGTGTAGATGAACTGGCGAAACGTTTAGATAAATTTCCCAACATGGCGGTAGACATGGCCGCGCGCATTTCACATCTGCAATATCAGTCGCAGAAGGACCGGGCTAAAGTGAGAACATTTATGATGCAGTATAAAGACAGATTGATCTATGCAACCGATACGGGAATGTCGGCTACCGCAGATCCTGCCGCCACCAAAGAAGGACTTCATAATACATGGCTTGCAGACTGGAAGTATTTCGTAACAGACGAAAACATGACATCCTCACAGATCAACGGAGAATTCCAGGGGTTACAATTACCGAAAGATGTAATTGATCGGATCTTTTACAAAAATGCACTGAAGTGGTTTAAGATAAAAGAAGGTAGAGACCTATAATTCAAATATCCATCATGAAAAATTTAAAGCGAAGAGACTTCATTAAAACTACCGTCACCGCCAGCATGGGTGCCTCGTTCATAGTTCCTGGTTTGGCCCAGGCCAATAAGTCTTATCAGGCGCAACCTGAAAAGGCTTCACCGGTTTTGCAACAGAAAAAAAAGATCATTGTTGCCGGCGCGGGAATTGGCGGGTTGTGCTGTGGATATGAACTCATGCGTCGTGGTTATGAAGTGATCATACTCGAAGCCTCCCCCCGTCACGGAGGACATATTTTTACGGTTCACGATGGTTTATCAGATGGTTTGTATGCTGATTTTGGCGCCGAACATATTACAAAACCAGGCTATGAGCGCTACTGGGAGTATACAAGGGAATTCAATCTCACGGTGTTGCCTTATCCAAGGCGAATAAATGTGCTGAGAAGAATTGATGGAAAGTTTTATACCGAAGAGATGTTGGCAGATCCGTCAATCCTGAAACAATTTGGTTTCAATGCACGTGAGGTTAAATTTTTATCAGAAAACCCCTGGTGGGATTTGCAATCATTATATGTAAGACCTTATCATGATAAATTTAAGGATGAGTATCAACCTTTCGGCGTGGGATATGATCATTTGGATAAAGTCCCGATGTCGGATATTTATAAAAAGGATGGCGCTTCGGCCTCTGCCATGGAAAGACTGGGCGGAAAAAACAGTTCGGCTCTGTTTGAATTATGGCGCACCAGCATTTTAACCCTTCGGGGAGTTCCGCTGGCACCCCCCAACGTCTTTCGTTTGAAAGGGGGGAATCAGGAACTTCCGAATGCTTTTGCCAAACGTTTGGGTGACCGGGTAAAATTAGGTTGCCCGATAACTTCAATTACCCATAGCCCAACCGGTGTAACGGTTTCGTATAAAGAATTTGGAGAAGAGAAAAAGATGTCTGCCGATTTTCTTGCGAATTGTATTCCACTTCCTGCATTTAAAACAATTCCTATAACCCCTGCATTACCCCCGGCCAAGCAATTCGTGGTCGATAATGTTGTCTATGATTCTTATTCCCGGTTCGTATTTCAGGCACGTTCGAAATTCTGGCTCGATGATAACCTGAGCATCAATATGGATCTCGGGCATCCTGACATTAGTTCCATCTGGCAGGTGGCAGATGAAGTTGACACCCATAGGGTGGCTTTGCAGGGTACCGGACCGGGTGGGGTTTCGGCCCAACGCGCCCTCGCTGCATTCCGCGAAGTTTATCCAGGAAAGCATGACACCATAGAACAGGCTTTGGTGAGGGACTGGACCAAAGAAGAGTTTGCCTTCACTTGCGAAAGATTGAATTTCCCAATGGGCCAACTCAGTAAGTTCTGGCCCCACGTAATGACGCCCCATGGAAGAATACATTTTGCAGGCGCCTACGCGGATAATCTGAATTGGGGCATGGAAGCCGCGACAAGGTCTGCCAACCGTGTGGCAAAGGAGATTGAGCAAGCCTAGCAATGGTACTATATTTGCGACAGGTGATAAAAAGCAAATGAATTTTACGGGTTTATTTTTTGGGGCAGTGTTATTCAGTAGTATTTTTTCTTCTTCAATTTTTATTGTTGGAAGCGGTGAATCTGATCAGATTCCGGATGGAGGATTTCGTCAGAGCACGTTGTATTCTACGATTCCGGAGCAGCAAAAAAATACGCGCCCTCAGTTAGCAATCATTGAACCGAAAAATAAAACCCGGCATGCCTTAAATTCATTGATCCGCTACGCTGTAACGGTTTCCGATGTAGAGGATGGGGAATCGAAGTATGGCGAGATCCTATCACACGAGGTATTCGTTGAACTTAGGTTTATGGAAGGTACACCCCCGGTTTCCAGGCAGGATATACAAATTGCACCGGAACAACCCATCGGGCTAACTATAATCAACAGCTCGGATTGCTTCAGCTGCCATCAGTTTAAGAATAAATTGATTGGACCCTCTTTCCAGGAAATTGCGAATCGATATTCCAGGACACCTGCGGCCATTAAGTTATTGGCCCAAAGAATTCGCGATGGTTCTGCCGGGATATGGAGTGAAATTGTAATGCCTTCCCACAGTGATCTTTCTTCGAGGGCCGCGGAAGATATCGTTGACTGGATTCTGAAAAATGGCGCTAACCTAAATGCAAATTATATGGTTGGAAAGGAAGGTTCTGTAAAGTTGGAACTCCCCCCGGGAGCTGGGGATGGTTACTTTACCCTCAAGGCCTCTTATACCGATAAAGGGTTACCGGAAAAACCGAATGATAAAATGACCGGAGAGGATATGATTGTGCTGCTGTATGAATAGTCCTCTTCAATGTAAAATGCCACAAAAAATATTATTGTTTAATCATATGAACAGAATACTCACCTTACTGCTTGTTAATATTTGTTTTTTCGTCACCGCGCAGGAACTTCCTTTCGGGAAGGAAATTAAAGAATTTAAAACTCAGGACAGTATAGATGCCCCCAGGCGCAAATCTATCTTATTCGTTGGCAGCTCATCATTCCGGATGTGGCATGACGTTGCACAGGATTTTCCAGGAAAGCGAATTATTAACCGGGGATTCGGCGGATCAAGTCTTCCCCATGTTATTCAATATGCGAATGAGATCATACTTCCTTATAAGCCCAAGCAAATCGTGATCTATTGCGGTGAAAATGATCTTGTCAGCGAAGCGGTTACAGCACAAATTGCGGCCGACAGGTTTAAAGAATTGTTTAACCTGATCCGTAAAAAAATGCGTCGGGTACCGATCGTATTTGTTTCGATAAAACCTAGTCCCAGCAGGCAGCATCTGATGGCGAAAATGGCGGAGACAAATGCACTGGTCAAAAAGTTTTTGGATAGTAAACGTAAGACGACATTTGTCAATATATGGGATCAAATGCTCAATGCCGACGGACAACCCCGTAAGGAACTCTTTCTTTCAGACATGTTACATATGAACGCCCAGGGCTACGAGATCTGGCAGAAAGCATTGCAACCAGTGTTGCGTTGAGTTTTTGATTATTAACAGTGAGACCAGACGATTGGGAATGGTTTGATCGACTTAGCGCGGGTAAATCACCTCACGCTTTCCACTTTCGCACCTATATTGCCTGATACCCAATTCCCTAAAATTGAATCGGCACTTTAACGATCGTATTTCCCCATGCCATCAGCATGCTCGCTTTATCTTTTTCTTCTCCGGCAAATTGGATCGTAAAGTTCTCCACTTCAGTTTTGGATTCTTCGGATGGTACAGTAATTCTTAATACGTCATTTTTTTGATTGTAGTTGTACGCGCCCCAGTAATCGAGATCTGAATTGAGAATAATGGTCCATTTACCTTTCTCCGGAATAGTAAAAAGTGAGTAGGATCCTTTTTTTATTTTCTGGCCTTCTATCACTGCATCGGAATAAAATTGAATTTCTGTAGCCTCATTCGCACCCGTCCTCCACACTTTCCCATAGGGGACTATGCCGCCAAATAACTGGCGCCCATTTCGGTTGGGCCTGCTATAAATTATTCTGACCAACGCATTCTGGCCTTCCTTCCGGTCATGGGCAAAATTATGAGGATAGTAAGAAATGTCCAGCGGACTTTTATCCAAACCCATCAATGATTGCCCCTGTAGCGTAAAAGACAAAAAGAAAATTAACAGAGATGAAAATAAGATTGTTGTTTTCATAATATGTAAAAAATTTAAACGGTTACATTTCAAATACACCAGGCATTCCCCCACACCGATGACAATGACTATCGAATTGGCTATCGACCATTGACCATAGACTAATTAATGACCCTAACGCCTAACGCCTAAACGCCTAATCCAATGGGTGCCCCCAAACAACTATCTGGTATTCTGAAAGCATCCACCAATGGAACGGCGTCCTGCCTTATCTCCCAACATAACTGGTCAACCATTTTTCGTATCGCTTTTGTTTTAACACCTTCCATATAGCCGTTTTCCAGGTACCAACCTTTGTGTGCATCCATTTGAGTAAGGGCATATAGTTGAGAAAGTTTTTTAAGGATCGACTGGCAGCTGGCGTCATCCGTTCGTTCCACATGTGAAAAAAATTGTTCAAGAATAATGCGTTCAATGTAAGCGAAGCTAACATCAACCAGGTGATTTTGACAAACATTGAAGGCATCAAAAGAATCCATTCCGCTGTCGATATGTTTTTTTAATCGCTTTGCGGCGGAAGTGAGGATATTTCGTTCACGGTATTTAAAAGCATTCAGATGAAATTCAGGATCCAGCAAGTGAAGCGGGTCTGTATTCCGGATAGTTAGCGGATTGCGTTCAACAAGGGAAGTTTTCGCCTGATCGGCAACGTAATTGAAGATTCCGAAAAGGTCCATGTTACTGAATTCCTGTTTGAATTCTGTTAGCCTGCTTTTCGCGACTAATTGCATCAGGACCGTGTTATCCCCTTCAAAGGTTGTATAGATCTCCGAATCATTTTTTAGACGGTCAATTCTGTTTTCGGATAAATACCCTTTTCCCCCGCAACATTCGCGGCACTCCTGGAGGGTGGCGGTAGTGTTCCAGGTGGCAACAGATTTTAGTCCTGCAGCCAGGGCTTCAATTTCCTGTATATCTTCCTCCTTGCGATGAAGAAACCGGTCGGTGAGGTATTGCAATGAGAAATGCAGGGCATATGCTTTGGCCAGCAAGGGCATAAGGCGTCTCTGATGCTGACGATAATTCAGAACGGGTACTTCAGCGGCTCCTTCGGGACCAAACTGCTTGCGCTGATCACCGTAGCGAATGGCGATGGTCAACCCGGATTTTGCAGCGCTTAGTCCGGATCTCGGTATGCCTATACGCCCGCCCACGAGCGTGCCGAGCATAGTAAAAAACCTGCGGTTATCACTCGATATGGGACTTTCAAATTGGCCAGCATTACTGACGCTGGCGAACCGGTCCAGCAAATTCTCATAAGGAATAGTAACGTGTTGAAAAATAATGGTGCCGTTATCCACGCCGTTTAATCCCATTTTCCGGCCGCAATCTTCAATGATTATTCCGGAAAGGTTATTTCCTTTCTCGTCACGGATTGGAACAACGAAGGCGCTGACCCCATAATCTTTTTCATCTACGATCAGTTTTGCGAACACCGTTGCCATCTGCCCGTGGCAAGCAGCATTGCCGATGTATTCTTTTCGTGCCTGGGGATGGGGTGTGTGTATGATAAACGACCGGCTGGCGGATTGGTAGGTTGCGGTGGTCTCGATCCCCCGAACATTGGATCCGTGACCTGTTTCGGTCATCGCAAAACATCCTGGTAGTCTGAGTGTTCCAATGTCGTTCAAATATTTTCTGTGATGTTTATCAGTCCCCAGAAAATAGATGCTCATCCCGAACAAACCGAATTGTACACCAAATTTTATCACCAGACTGAGATCATGATAACTCAGCGTTTCCATAATAGCAAAGTAACTTTCCATGTCCCCTCCGCCACCATATTCTTTAGGATAGCCCATCGATCCAAAACCCTGATCGGCAAGAAGTTTACACCAATGCAAAACTTTCTCACGGTATGCGGCGATACTACCTTGATCGAAATAGGTAAACTCTGGATCAGTAAGCAGCGTTTTCACCTTCTGGTTTATGAGGCCGTTCCGGCCCTCCAATATTTTGGATAATTGATCAATATTAAAAGTAACCTTCGTTCGGCGTTGCTGGGTAACCGTTTTTCGACTTTCGGGATAAAAATGATATACCGATTCATTGTTAATAAAGCCGAGGGCATTCTCCATTTTATGAAGCGATTCCCTGGCGCCTTGCAAAGCCGGGGTTAAAGGTTCGCTCTTGTCATGACTTTCGGCCAGCTTAAAACCAATATCTATGAGCGTGATTTTTTTATCGGGAGAAAGAGGGTCCAGTACTTTTTGAATTTCTGAAAGCCAGCGCTTAAGTTCATCGGGGGTGGGAGGAGAGCCAGGATTTATTTTTATCAGTAGAAATTCCTTTTCGGCCCGGGTCAACCAGCGCTGGTTTTCAATAGAATTTTTGAGTGCCCTAATTTCGGAGGGCGTCAGTATAGTATCCGACCAAACAGCGTAAAAGATGGGTAAAAAAACTAGTAGCTGAGGATTTTGTTTTAATTGAATGCTGTCGAGCATGGGATTTCTGGGGTTTTATAAAAATACTAAATGGTGGGCAAAAGTGTTAAAATCCCTTTAAGGTTATGTAAATACCATTATGATTTAGTGATTATTTTCTGCTGGAGAGATTTTTAACGAAAAAGGGAGTATAAATATCAATAGGCAATGAATTTTCTTTTATATATTCGGCACTTATTAATTGTTGCCGGTAAGGAACCCCCACCCACATTTATAACACATTTTATTCCGCCATTTGGCAGGGCATAATGCTTACAACATTTATTTATCGATGAGTATTGAATCAGCTTCTGTAAATGATTTTGACAAAGACCGAATGATGCAGACGCCCATTGGTATTGCCTTTTTTGGTCTTCCGGATTTTACGGTGCGTATGGCCAACCCTTTTTATTTGCAAATGGTAGACCGTACTATTGAAAATTTTATTGGGCAACCCTTGTTTGTCGTGTTTCCTGAAGCGCAGGAAGTAGTACAACCTTTGTTTGCCAGGGTTTTGGAAACGGGCATGCCCTACTATCGCAATGAAGTAATCGTACCACTAAAACGGTCTGGACAAACCAAAACCGCCTACTTCAATCTGGTTTATCAGCCAATCAAAAATGCTGACGGAGCGTTCGAAGGTATTATGGTCGTAGCCAGTGAAGTTACGGTTTTAGCAGGGACAAAGCATAAACGACAGGAAAGCGAAGAAAAATTTCGCATGATGATATCTCAATCCCCCATTGCAATATCTATTTTGAATGGACCAGATTGGGTTATCGACTTTGCAAACGAGGCGTTGTTAAAAAATATCTGGCGGAAGACCTTATCTGAGGTTCAGGGTAAAAAGCTGATGGAAGTTTTCCCCGAACTCGAGGGTCAGCCCTTCCCTGGACTGTTGCGACAGGTTTATGATACAGGGGTTTCGCACAGAGAAAAGGAAATTTTCTCCTTCATTGAAGGCGGATTTCAATATTATCTGGACCTCGAATACGCGCCGTTATTTGACAGTGACAAGAAAGTTTACGGCATCATGGTGACTGGGTATGATATAACTGAAACGGTCAAATCAAGGAAAAAAATCGAGGAAAGCGAAGAACGACTGAGGATGGTTATAGAGGCTAGTGGGCTTGGAATGTGGGAGCTTAATCTCAAAACAAAAGAGTTTGTCTATTCTGATAAATACCTGCAAACATTTGGCATTAACGACCACTCAAAACCTACCCATGAACAATTGTTGAAGCGGATGCATCCGGAGGATACGGCAGTAAGGGAAAAAGCCATTGATGACGCATTTCAATCAGGCGTTCTCCATTATGTTTCAAGATTACAGTGGGATGACAAAACAATACATTGGATTGAGGCACAGGGAAAAGTGCTGTATGATGAGCACAATCAACCATTCAAACTGATTGGAACGTCCAGGAACATAACCGAACAGAGGGCTTTTCAGAAAAGCATTCAGGATAGTGAACAAAGATTTCGCCTGCTGGCCGATTCTATGCCGCAATTTATCTGGACAGGTAACGCAGATGGTACATTAACGTATTTTAATCAATCGGTTTATGATTATACAGATATGGACGCCGAGGAAGTTGCCCGCGAAGGTTGGATTCAGATTGTACATCCTGATGACAGGCAGGCCAATATTAACCGCTGGATGGAGTCAGTCAATACAGGCAAAAGTTTTCACTTCGAGCATCGCTTTCGAAGGAAAGACGGTGAATATCGCTGGCAATTAAGTCGTGCATTGCCGCAAAAGGATAATCAGGGAAAAATCCAAATGTGGGTAGGGACCAGTACTGATATTCACGATCAGAAAACTTTCGCAAAGGAACTTGAAACGAAAGTTAGGGACAGAACGAAGGAGCTGAAGAAAGCCAACGAGCAACTTGAAAAAACCAATCATGAGCTCGAACAGTTTGCCTATGTGGCATCCCATGATCTACAGGAGCCACTGCGAAAGATTCAGACGTTTTCTGATATTCTGCAAAAGAATCTGCATGATCCGTTGGCAGTGGAAAAGTACTTCTCCAAAATTGATACTTCCGCGCAACGCATGGCGGAGTTAATTAAAGCAGTATTAAACTATAGCCGCCTGACGTCTCTTCAGAACCCATTTACAGCCACAGATTTGAATGTGGTTCTTGAAGACGTTAAAACTGACCTTGAATTAATGATTGCTGAAAAAAAGGCCATCATTGAAAATGATCATCTCCCAGTGGTCAAAGGAATTCCGCTCCAGTTAAATCAACTTTTTTCAAACCTGATTGGCAACTCACTTAAATTCTGCAATGAAAATTCCGTCATCAAAATCTCCTGCCGATATGTTCTGGGCGAAGATGTAAATAATGGCCATAACGCCGAGGCTGGGAAACGATATGCTGTGTTAATTTTTAAAGACAACGGTATCGGATTTGAATCACAATACGCTTCTCAGATCTTTACTATTTTTCAACGGCTGCATAGCCTGCAAACTTATTCCGGCACGGGCATAGGCCTGGCATTGTGCAAGAAGATAGCCGAAAACCACAATGGGTTTATTACCGCTCAAAGTGAACCAGGACAGGGAGCAACCTTTTGCGTCTACCTGCCCGCAGAATTTTATTCCTGATTTAGCGTGTTTAACGGATTAGCAGGATTACAATTCTTTAATCCTGATGTTCCTGAAATAAACAGGTGCCCCGTGATCCTGTAAAGAAATCACACCTGTTTTTGCTTTATTCCAGGCTGGATAATCTTTCCATTTGCTCTTGTTATAGCGCTCCCTGAAATCATCGCTGTCTTCTTCAAATTCCAAAACTTTGTCGCCATTGAGCCAGTGTTCAACATGACCATCATAGTATATGATACGGGCGGTATTCCATTCTCCCGCAGGGTTTACTTTCTTGGAAGCGGATGCCGCATACATGTCATAATTTCCTCCGGCCTTTTGCTCTTCTCTCAAATCGCCTTCCCAACCGGAATCATCCATTAATTGAAACTCAGGACCGCTTTCATAGTCGAACTTGAATTCGGGCGCTTCTACGACATGGTAAAGAACACCACTATTTCCACCTTTGGTAACTTTATAGTCAAGGATCAATTCAAAATTGTTAAACTTCCGTGTGGTGATTAATGAGCCCCCAATGTTAGCTGTTCCTTCCGTAAGACCTTGCCCGTTACAAAGAATAGACCCATCCTGAACACTCCATAAAGGACCGATGGTGTCCTGATTAAATCGCTTCCATCCATCGAGCGTTTTTCCATCAAAGAGTAGTTGCCAGCCATCCGCAATCTCCTCAGGTGTGAGTGTGTTCGGATCCTTTAATGCAGATGAGTCTTGTGGAGAGCGACAGGAAATAATGAATGAAGTTAATAATGCTGTTAAACTGAAGAAGAAGATGAATTTTTTCACGGCGTCTGGTTTAGAAAACTAATGTAGTGCAGAAAACCTTTTCCTCCAAGCCCGGATTATAGTTCTTTATCCTGGTAAAAAAAGGTAAACTAAATTTACATATGCTTGAATCAAGGCGGCCACTTTAAACGTCTTACGTTTATCAATCCCTCTTTAGAAGACGGCAAGCACGTCTGGCATCCTCAATAATGTTGTTACCGGAATCGATACGGCAATGATAGTAAAAAAAGCTTCAAAGAGGAATTTCATTTTCGCTCCGGGATTTTTCATGGACGATTCTATTTTATAACATTTTCATTCCTGATACGCAATGGGTTTTCAATAGCTCCCCCTAATGACCGCGTCAATCATTGTCACTTACCCATTCCGCATCTCCCCATAGAAGCATCCAGGCAGGACATGTTTTTGTGCATTCTAATTCCATAAACCGCCAGCGCCGGGTGGTCCGCCGATTAAACGCACCGGAATTTCCCGAAATACCGAAGGTTATTTCGACTGCAACAGCCGGTGGGACGCAATTCGCGTACAGGCAATGAGAATGCCGGCTTGAAATTTTCTTTCTTGTGGAAAAACGCTGTCGTTATTCTTTTGGCCTTTTGCTCTTTTTTGGTTGTTTTTAGGGGCAATCACAAAAGAATCATTCCGTGCGTACACGTGTGGCTGGCCCCATCATTTTAGGGGATCTATCCGGTTAGTTCCCCTGCGAAAAAGTGGTAAGGCCATCACAGCTAAAGGAAAGGTCACAAGAGTTATCAAGTGCGTTGTTTTTAGGTTGAAACAAGGCTCCACACGCCAGGCTGAAAGCTTGAAACGGAAAGCGCGGGCAGGAAGATCACGAAAGTTTTTGCAAAAAAGTGAATGGGGGTTCTTCTTTAAAATGTGTTATTTGCATGTTGTTAATCTGCCGCTAATCATTATGGCTGGCGTATAACTGATTTATTGGTAATCCGGCGGAAGGCAGCAGCCATTCCTCCCTGAGAAAATCAAAGCCACCTCTCATTCAGGTATCTTTGAAATAATTTAACTTTGCTTATATAAAGTGCATACTATGGTAAACACGAATATTCAATCAACTGGTGTATGGTACGATGGTATCGCCATTGTACGTATATCAGTAGGAGTGATACTCTTGTTGCATGGGCTGCAATTATTTGAAACAGAAGAAATGAATGCCTTTGCACAGCGACTGACTTCGCTGGAAATACCCATTCCATTAGCATTGGTTTATACCGGGAAGGGTATCGAACTTGTGGGTGGTGTTTTCTTAATTATTGGATTATTTACAAGTCTGTTTTCCACCCTGCTTTTCCTCACCTTTATGTTCATCACCTTCGTGATGGGAGAAGGCAAAATCTTCAGTGAAAATCAGCACCCTTTTCTGCTGGCCATAATGTCATTGTTATTCTTTTTCACCGGTGCCGGACGATTTAGCCTGGACTACATTATTTTTATCAATCGCAAGGAAGACAAGAAAGACTCGGGTATTTCCGTGAGCAAAAGATTTGGACGGTACGTCTCTAAAGGATAGGTTAGATACATTCGTCATTATCACCTTACATGAATATTAAACTTCTGTCTTTTGTTTTTTCCGCAAAAGGTCTGCCAGGCTAAAAACCACAGCGCAAAAAGCAACCCAAATAAAGCCTCCGATAAAACCGGCAGCGACATCCGAAGGATAGTGCACACCCAAATAAATTCTACTGATACCGATCGATAGAATCAAAATAATCAACATAATAACCAGTAGGGTCTTCGCCCACCGAGGCATTGGATACCGCACACAAAGGAAAATCAGGAAGCCATAAAAAGCCATTGCTGACATCGAATGCCCGCTGGGATAACTTAAAGTGTTTACTGAGACAAGATGCTCGAGCGAAGGCCGCGCGCGGTTGATGACTTTTTTCAACGCAATATTCGATAGCGACGCCAGCATCAATACGGAGGTTATCTGAATGATATATTTCCAGCTACTCTTTTTTATCAGATAGAATGCCGCCAGTAGAAGGGTAAGAACGATGTAGGCATTCCGATCTCCGAGATGGGTGGTGAACGTGAAATAATCGGTCAACCATTCCCTCCTGAAAGAGATTATAGACACCGTTACTTTCTCATCAAAGCCATTGAGTTCATTTTCTGCGAGTTCATGCGTGAGAAGTACAAAACCATTTAAGCTGATAATGAAGAGTATAAAGCATATGAGTATCGTAACGTAGTAGGGGAGGTCTTCATTTTCAGAATGGAATTTTTCCCGGATAAAACCCCTGACCCAATGAACGACCTGTATGAGCTTTTCAATAATAACCATTGTCTGGTGAAAGGCACTATCCGGAGGCAAAAATGCTTCAATAATTGATGATGACAAAATATTTCGGACCCCCATCAAAGCCAGGTAGTAGCAAAATTTAAATGGATGAAGTTTTATTTCAGAGGTGTGCCTATTGTATATAAATTACTCAAATTCCATCGATAATGCTGTGGTATTCAGCTGTGAATCTTACATCCTTTATGAAAGTATATCAATTTATATTAATGTAAACGATTGGTTTTTAAAAGATTCTATTGATTGATTTTTTTAAAAGTGCTCTCATAAACATCCTTTCCTTCCGTTGTTTGCCCCTGATATGTGGTATGCATCAGATCACCCTGAGTCTTTTGGGTAAATGTATGTTTATCTCCTTTCTTAAATGGAACGGATGCATATTCCACACTTGCTTGAATCTGATCACTTTCTATGGAATAAGTTCCATACCGCGCGCTTTCAAACTTTTTGTTTTTCAGATCCATCCGCATCCAGTGGGTCGGCGTAACAATAAGGAAGCGGGTATCCATTGGGTTGAAGTCGGAAATTTTTTTACCATCCGATGCGCTAGTGTGGAAAGAAGAAATCTGACTCCATGTTCCAATCGCCGGATTTTTTGATTGCGGTTTCGCTGAAGTAACTTTCCGAAAGACCAAATCCTCCAGCACAATGGTTTTACCATCAGGCCGAACAACCGTTCCCGACTGGATAAATTTAACTCCCGATAACCTCCATTTGAAGTCGACCTTCAGCTTGGGAAATATTTCAACAGAAGCGTGCATTGGATTTTCAAAATAACGATCGCCCTCCAGCCGTACCGTACCCGCCAAAGTTCGATTGAAGGAGATTGAATCACCTGATACATTGAAGGCGATCAACATGTAATGCGTGGGAGTGATGATTTTTATTTCACGAACGGAGGTGGTGTCAAACGAAAATTTCTCCCCCTCGGCATTGATGCCCTTACCCGAAATCATTTCCCAGGTTCCCACAAGAGGGTGTTGCGCAAAACCGCTTGCTGAAAAAATCAACAGGGTCGCAAGAAAACAGATCGCTTTCATAAAGTAGGGCGTGTTATTGACTCTTTACAGTGTGGAAGGTAGTAAAAAACAAATCAAATTTTGCTTGAATGGCGGAGAAAACACCTTCGCCAGCACCAGCAGATACCAACCCTTAATCTTTCTTTCTGCGCGCCACTTTGTCGTCGTCGTTTTTCTTCTGTCCCTTTTTCTTCTTCTCCGTTTTCGTTCCCTCGTTCTTTTCTTTTCCACCAAATATTTTCTCCAGCACTCCCTTTTTCTGATGCTGTTGTTTATCAATGGTGGCGAGATTTATTTGCTGGTCTATGGAGGGCTGCAGGGCTCTGATAAAAGCATTTTGTAAGATCTGGATGATGGCTTCCCAGAGGTTGGCCCTCGGATTGTCAATCCGTCCTTTGAAGGGAATTTTTGTTGCAAACGTTTTTTCAGGTTGGTTTTCGAATATTTCAGAAACGGTTCCTGCAATGCCTTCCCAAAGTTTTCGCAGGATGTTATCCTTGCGGTCTTCTTTTCCCAATACATCAATATCTTCCAGCATGGGTTTAACATATCCCGCGAATTGACCTTCCTTCGCAGCTACTTCGGTGAACAACCCGAACGTTCCCTTATTCACGTCAATCTTTGCATATGCCTGGAGAAAATCATTTAATTTGACCAGGTTGGTGTTCTTCCATTCCGCATTGAGGTCGAACGTAGGTTCTTCCTTAAGGGGATTCAATTTCATTTTCAAATCCAGTGTGCCTTCATATATTTTCGCCTGGGCTTTAACGGAAGCGGGTAGTACCGCGGATGAATCATAACTGTTCGCCAGGTTAAGGGCGATCACATTCATCTCGGTCATCTTAATGTTTACCGTTGGTTTGGAAGTATCATCCACGTATTGAATCACGCCATTCTTTAGTTCAAGACGGTTTATACTGAGAGGCATAAATTCATCCAGGACTTGCCTGAACGTGCTCGAATCTTTTTGAATATCCATAGGCTCTACTTTTTCTTTCGTAAAGCGAACGACAGGCGAATGCACAATGATTTCTCCGACAATAGACCCTTTAAATAATGCCTGCCATTCAACTGATAAGTCTATTAATGATGCGGCCAGAAAGGGCGTTTCTTTTTTCGAAATGCTGTCTACTTTGTGGAGATATATGCTGTCAATGTTGTAAGCACCACGAATGATGGCCAGATCAATATCTTGTATATGTCCGCGGTAACCATCCATTTCTGCCAACGTTTTATTGGCAAAGTGGAGGACAACGTAGGGTAAAGTAAGCCGTATTACCACCAGAATGGCTACAATGATGAGCAGGGCTCTGGCGGTTTTTCGTCTTCTGGAAAGGGTTCGCTTCATTCTTGTGTTTACTTAGCATAAACCGCTAAAAAACATTATGCCATTGAAGAATGGAACGCGCTTACCATGAACGGTTTGCAGGCAGCTCGACGACGAAAAACACCCTTATCGTCAATTTCCTATATTTGCCTTTTAATCCTTAAAAAAACTATGAAACGAATTTTTATGATCCTTTCCGCAATAGCGCTGATAAACTCGGCCTGCGAAAAGTCAAAACCGGCAGAAGAAACGGCAGCCGTTGAACCCAAAAAGCCGCCTGTTAAGCTGCAGTTGAAATGGGAAACTGATACGCTTTTAACCACTTGCGAATCTGTGCTCTTTGATAAAGACAATGATGTACTTTATGTTTCTAACATCAACGGCGCCCCTGACGGTAAAGACGGCAATGGATTTATTTCCAGGGTTTCTCTGGAAGGCAAGATCACCGATGTTCAATGGGTGAAAGGGCTGGATGCACCCAAGGGCCTGGGAATATCCAATGGAAAATTATACGTCGCCGATATCGACAAAGTTCATGAGATCGATACAAAAACAGGAAAGGTAACCCGTACTTACCCGGTGAAGGGCGCGGTTTTTTTGAATGACATCTCTATTGATAGCAAGGGGAAAGTGTATATCAGCGACTCCAGCGGAGGCACTATTTACACCATTGAAGACGGTAAATTATCAACGTGGATGAAAGACCTTAATGGCCCAAATGGTTTATTGGCTGAAGACGGAAAATTTTTGATGGCATTATGGAATGGCAAAAGCCTGAACTCTATTGATACTGACAGCCGTGAAGTAACTCTGCGTACGGATAGTATTGATAACCCTGACGGTATTGAATCCATTGGAGGAGATGCTTACCTGGTTTCAAGCTGGAATGGCATGGTACATTATGTGGACAGCGATTGGAATGGAACCATTGTGCTGGACACACGCGCAGATTCATTAAGTGCCGCTGATATCGAATATGTGAAAGAGAAAAATCTATTACTGGTGCCTACCTTTTTTAAGAATAAAGTCATGGCTTACGAGGTTATAAAAGAGAATTAAGTTCGGGCCTAAGAGCTTCCATACCTCGATCTAATTTTTAACATATTTCTGCCGGTTAGTATGAGAATGCTAACCGGCTTTTTGATTTCTCATGCCTTTGGAAATGCTGCTTTAATCTTTTAAGAGAGACCTTTGTCACTCGGTTAAAGGGCACCAAAATTCTGGCACAGTTTTGAAAGTATTTATCATATAGCCATATGATACGACTCCTTTCAATCATCCTGATATTACATACCCACCCTAATTTTGGTCAGAGCAATGAAGGTGCTGGTGAAACACAGAATTCAATTTCGTGGAATGAATTTTACAAACTGCAGTGGCACGATTTCCAGGGCGAACCCGAAGAAACTTCCATGGGAGATGCGGGAGCGGTAGTACAAATTAAAGCGAAGCCCTTTCTGGTAAAGAAGCGGGTAGTGTATGATGTAACGGCGATTTTTAACAGAAAAAAGTCCTGGTCCAGAGATCAATCAGAAGCGCTTCTTGCACACGAGCAACTGCATTTTGATATTGCAGAACTTTACGCCAGGAAGATCAGGAAAAAAATAGAAGAGTTGAGCAGCAGGGGAGTTGATGACGTTAAAATTTTTAATGCAGCTGTTCAGCAACTTTTACAGGAGAGCAATGAGGCAGATCAGCAATATGACCTGGAGACTTTGCACGGAGCCATGTCCAGGAGGCAGGCTGCCTGGTTCCAGAAAATTAGAGCGGATTTAAAAAGTCTGGAACAATATAAAAAACAGAAACGGATAATTAGAGCGGGGTAATGATTCACTCCTCCGGCCGGCTATTAATCAGATTTATAAACCTTGCCGCACATGCGATAGCCTACCGCCGCATGCGTTAGCCACGACCAATCGTCGGGTGACCGATTATCACTGAACCAGGAATTAAAACATCTGAGTATAACGATCTAAGGCTCCATCCGTTTCGCCTGATCGAACCGTTGATAACTAAATTTTGCTCATTGCGTAACGACGATGATTGTGTGACTACAAGAAGGGCCTCCCACCAGATACAATAATTAGGTTCATCTCGCGTCTCTTAGAATAACCATGAAGTTGATTTCCATGCTATTGAAAATTGTTTTCGTTTTTGGACTACTCGCAATCATTGTTTTTCTTTTTTTGCAACAAAAGCCATTTGGAAAATTACCTTCGGGTACACGACTTGAAAAAGTAAAAAGCTCTTCTCACTATCAAAACGGACGATTTATCAATATAATCGAAACGCCATTGATAGCAAAAGGGAGTTCGTACTGGAAGCTAATGACAAAATTCCTTGGAAAAGGCATAGATCGCGCCCCGGAAAAACCTATCCCTTTTGTCAAAAAAAATCTAACATCGGACGTGGGGAGAAACCCAAGGATAATCTGGTTCGGACACTCATCTTACCTTATTTCTCTTCACGGTAAAAATATTCTGGTGGATCCGGTATTTAGCCGAAGGGCATCGCCCGTGCAATATGCCGGAATGAAAAGTTACGAGGGCACCAATGCGTGCACGGCTGAAGACATGCCTGAGATCGACCTTTTGGTGATCAGTCATGACCACTATGATCACCTTGACTATAATTCCATCTTGGCTTTGCGATCAAAAGTGAAACAGTTTTGCACACCCTTGGGTGTCGGCCAGCACCTAGCTCATTGGGGGATCGATGAAAATAAAATTACCGAGTTAGATTGGTGGCAGAGCCATTCATTTTTGTCCGGTTTTGAAATAATGGCCACACCGGCGAGGCATTTTTCTGGACGTGGATTGACGAACAATAAGACTTTGTGGGCATCGTTTGTGCTAAAGACCAATGACTACCGGATATTTATTGGAGGAGATTCCGGCTATGACAATAGTTTTAAGGATATCGGAATAAAGTATGGACCCTTCGACCTTGCCATGCTTGAATGTGGTCAGTATGGCGCCCAATGGCCATCCGTGCACATGATGCCTGAGGAAGTAGCCCAGGCTAGTGTAGATTTACAGGCAAAAGTTCTCATGCCTGTTCATTGGGCCAAGTTTACTCTGGCACTGCATCCCTGGAAAGAACCGATGGAACGATTAACAAAGAAAGCCGCGTTGCTCGGGGTAAAATTAACGACTCCCGTTGTTGGGGAATCGGTTGTGCTAAATGAAGTTTATCCGGCTCAACAATGGTGGAAAAATTTATAAAACGCTGTTTTTGTGAATCCAATTTAGCGACAAATTAATTTGCGACAGCTTAATTTCCCTATTTCCCTATTTCCCTATACCCCTATAATTAAGCAGGGAATTTTGTAATCTTGTAATCTTGTTATTTTACAAGCATACTTACTACCATGAAAAGATTTCTTTTTAGTAGCACCATTATTCTTTTTTCGTTAACGGCCTTTGCCGACGTGCGATTGCCTAAAATTTTCGGTGATAACATGGTTTTGCAGCGCGATCATCCAATTGTGATCTGGGGGTGGAGTAATCCCAAAGAAAAAATAACCGTCTTGCTGAACAAACAGTCAAAAACTGTAACGGCTGGCAAAGACGGAAAGTGGAAACTTTCCCTGAATCCTGAAAGCGCAGGTGGTCCTTATGTCTTTGTAGTCAAAGGAAAAAACACCGTTACTCTTAACAATGTTTTGATAGGCGAAGTATGGGTTTGTTCCGGTCAGTCTAATATGGAATGGACTGTGAGAAATAGCCAGGGCGCAGAAGCAGAAATTCCTAAAGGCAATTTTCCTACTATCCGTCATATCAAAATTCCTAATAGCATGAGTGCCGAACCGTTGACCGATATAAAGGAATCCGGTTGGAAAACTTGCGATCCTCAAACCGTAGGAGATTTTACTGCCGTCGGATATTATTTTGCCCGCGAATTGGCGCAGGAGACAAACGTACCTGTGGGATTAATTAATACCTCCTGGGGAGGTACCCATATTGAAACATGGACGAGCCGGGATGCCTTTGAGAATAGTGAAGAATTCAGGTCCATGATTGCATCGATGCCCAGACTTAACCTCGATTCAATTGCCAAAAAAAAGACAGAAAGCACCGTTAAACGGATTGAGGCTTTGCAGGGTCCGTTATCAAAATCCAAAGCGATAGCCAGTGAATGGAAGAGCGCTGAGTTCAATGATTCATCCTGGCCAGAAATGAATGTCCCTGGTCTTTGGGAAAATCAAGCACTGGGCGATTTTGACGGCACGGTATGGCTTCGCAAAACATTTTCTGTTTCTGAGAAGAATGCGGGTAAAGAAGCGGTGATTCATTTGGCAATGATTGATGATGCCGATGAGACTTTTTTGAACGGTGTTCTGATTGGTAGCGGAAAAAACTACAATGAAAAAAGAATTTATACCATCCCCTCCGGCACATTGAGGAGTGGTAAAAATGTCATCGCCGTAATGGTTAATGATACCGGTGGTGGGGGAGGTATTCACGGCGAATCCGCTGATATGAAAGTTTCCATTGCCAATGAAGCTCAATCGCTTGCAGGGGTGTGGGTATATCAGGTGGAATCCCTCGTCCAAAACACTTCTGGAGTAGGCCCCAATAGTTACCCGACTTTATTGTACAATGCTATGATCAACCCACTGCTGCCTTATACCATCCGCGGAGCCCTCTGGTACCAGGGAGAGTCTAATGCTGGCCGCGCCTTTGAATACCGGAAAGCGTTCCCACTTATGATCTCTGACTGGCGGAAAAAATGGGGTCAAGGTGATTTTCCCTTTTACTTCGTCCAATTAGCGACTTTCAACGCTTCGGGTGGAAATAGTAAGAAGGGAAGTACGTGGGCGGAATTAAGGGAAGCTCAGGCGATGACGCTTGCTCTGCCTAATACCGGAATGGCGGTGACGACTGATATCGGGAATCCTCTGGACATCCATCCACGAAATAAACGCGATGTAGGGAAACGTTTAGCCGCACTTGCCCTATCTGATATCTACGGTAAGGATACTATTTCCCGCGGCCCAACTTTTCAATCACTCGAAAAAGAGGGGAATAAAATAATCCTCACCTTTAAAAACATTGGAACCGGATTAAGTGCCCGTGACAAATATGGGTACCTCAAAGGTTTTGAAATCGCAGGAGATGACCGGCAGTTTTATTATGCCAGGGCCCACATTGAGGGAGATAAAATTGTGGTGAATCATGACTCTGTTAACGAACCTGTTGCCGTCCGCTTTGGATGGTCGGATGACGCAAGTGACAATAACCTTTTCAACGAGGAAGGATTCCCCGCCCCGCCATTCAGAACGGATGAATGGGAAGGTATTACTGAAAATTCCAAATTCCATATTGGTCAATAGGCGATTTGAAGGGGTGCGGAAATCACTTGAATTTTGACTCCAGTTGTCTGTTATAGAAAATTATTCTGATAGCCTGTAGCACACAATCTACAGTTTTTGATTTTTATGATGCCAACCATCAGTCCCCATTCGGCATTTGCTTCTGGATTCGATTCCGTTTACAGGAGGGGGCCATATTGCTGGCATGAATATTTACTAAGGGTTATTGTAGCAACATTTGATTGTCGATTAACATGAATAGGTTAGTCTAATCAGACCGCGCGCCTTTTGAAAATGTCAGACCCTTTGATTTATCCCAAATGAGACCTCTTTTTAGTATCCTGCTTTTTTCAGTTTTTGTGGTTTTGAATGCATCTGGTCAACAGATGGATGACACTTTGCGGTATGCCGAAAGCATATGGTCAATGAAGAAAAAAGCGATGATCCTTGAGCAACTTGATTTGACGGAAGCTGAAAAGTCTGCCTTTTGGCCCGTATACGAAAGTTACTCCAATGCCATTCAATTTTTAGACATGGAGTACATCCGGTTAATGAATTTTACCTCGGAGAATGGCTTGAAAGAAAAAAAATTAGCATCCCTTTGCGAGCATATGCTTGAAAGCGATTTATTGCTTGCTAAAACGCGAAAGCAATATTATCATAAATTTAGAAAAGCACTTTCACCCGCTCAGGCTGGAAAATTTATGCAACTTGATAGTGATTTCCGCACCCTGTTGCGTATTGAAATGCAAAAAGAAACGCCGGCTTTTGTAAGGTCACGGGAACGCATTTATTCCCGGAATTAATTTTCGATTTCTGAAGGTAAATAGATGCTGAAGACCGATCCTTTTCCAGGTTGGCTTTTGGCCGTGATATGACCGTTCATATTCTCTACAATTTTCTTACAGAGCGCTAAACCAATGCCGGTTCCGGAATAGGTATCCTTGCTGTGAAGCCGTTGAAAAAGTTCGAAAATTTTCGAGCTGTATTTCTCTTCAAAACCGATTCCGTTATCAGCGACGGAAATTTCCAGATACTTTTTACCGTTAGGCACTCCTTGAACAGTAACTTCCGAGCTGTTAATAATTTTGGAGGAAATATTCACGCGTGGAGCAACTTCTGGCGTGGTATATTTTAAACTATTGCTCAATAAATTGGTAAGCAATTGTTTTACCTGAAAAGGAATGGCAGAAATCTTCGGAAGGTCCATCGCAACAATGACCGCGTTTCTGTCCTCGATCCTGGCGCTGAGTTCCACTTTAATTTCGTCGATCATTTGATTCAAATCAATAGATTCCACCGCTTGCGCACTGCGGAAAGTTTGTGAAAAAGATAAAAAGTCCTCAATCAGCTTTTGCATCCGGTGGGAGGCCTGATTTATTTTGATAAAATATTCACGCAGTGGTCCTTCAGCCTGGTCAAGGCCTTTTTCTATTATGCGGTTGCAATAAATTTGGATCTTACGCAGGGGTTCCTGAAGGTCGTGGCTGGCAATAAAATTGAAAGATTCAAGCTCTTTATTTGTCCGGCTTAATTCATGATTGGTCAACTCCAGTGATTGATTGAGTTTCTGCAGATAAATTTCCCTTTCTTTCAATTCCTGGGTAAGCATAAATTCACGTGTTACGTCCTGGCATGTACCCAACATTTGCACAGGTTTTTTATTCTCGCTGACTACCATTTCTCCTTTCCCGCGCAATACTTTTAGCTTGCCGTCAGCTGACTTTATTTTGAAGTGATATTCTGATACTTTGAGCGTTTGAAGCGAAGCCTGGATTTCATCGAGCCTTTTTTGTTTGTACTCAGGTTCTATAAACGATAAAAACCTTTCAAAGGTGATTTCCTCTGATTGTGGCTCCAGGCCATAGATCCGGTACATTTCATCAGACCAGTTTATTTTATTCTCGCTGATGACCCAGGACCAGTTTCCAATATGTGTTAAAGCCTGTGCCTGGGTATGAAGCTTTTCGCTTTCCTGCAGTTTCTCTGTGATTTTGTGCCGCTCCGTTATGTCGTTAACGGTACCAATCATTCTTGCGGCCTTTCCATCTTCAAATTGGACCTTCCCACGGGAAAAAATTATTTTATCTTTCTTGTTTTTACAATACCTGTATTCACACTCGTAATCGCCATCCTGGAACGCCTTCTCTAATGCCTTCTTTACTCTTTCCCGATCATCGGGATGAACATCATCGAGAAACGTATTAAGATCACTAGGGCTGTCCATTTCAAAAATCTTAAACATCTCAGGTGTAAAAGAAGATTGCTTGCCTTTAAAGTCCCATTCAAAACTTCCGATCTGGCCAACGGTTTGAGCTTCCAGCAATTGTTGCTCTCGTTTTTGTAAGACGGTATTGATGGTGTTGATTTTTTGTTGTTGCATCACCATAAAAGAAGAAAACATCTCAGAGTCAAAAACGAC
>JBDSIM010000192.1:0-17574 GCA_039917935.1 Cyclobacteriaceae bacterium
GGTGGTATCACTAACAAAAATATTGCTTTTTTCAACATATAGTAATCAGGCTGGAAAAAGCCCAATTAGGGGAGTAATAAAAGGCGGTGATTTGGTCAAAATGATTATTGACTACGCATAATCTTCAATTTCTCACCTACAGAAAGGGAGAAATCTTTTTTACCATTCCATTCCATAATTTCTTTGATGGTAACACTATACTGCCGGGCTATGCTATACAACGTATCGGAAGTTTTAACTTCATGAAAAATTCCGGCATTCATCATGGCGTTTTCGGTTTTATCCTCCGCCTGCACTGGTTTGGGATTTTGCGCCTCTGCAAGCTTTAATACCTGTCCCGGATGAATACCCTGTTGAAGGTTCAGATCATTGAGGTTAACAATATCCATTACCGACATATGATACAGGTTAGCTATCGCATAGAGTGTTTCGCCCGCTTTTACCGTATGGTCCCTGCTTTCAGCAATGTCCATCGCATTTTCAGGGGTGGCAAGGTTATTTTCAGGAACAGCGACATGAATAACTGTTTCAGTATCCTCGAATGTTGCCTCCGTTTTATCTGTCTGTAATATTTTAACAGAATCTACAGCTTTTGATGGAGCCTCCTGAGCCACATTTTCGGCATCTGAATGAACAACAACGGAATCGGTCGTCAGAACAACCTTCTGTTGAGATTCGGTTTTCACTGACCAATCGAAAGTTTCCTGTCCGCTCACTTCGAGCGGATTTTTAACCCCACTGATAACCATATCGGTTTTAGGACGTTTTGAGGCCAGAAAAAGCATCGTTCCCGGTGCCGGATTGATTTCCTCATCCATGCGATTATATCGCTTTAGTCTCTGAACCTGGATCCCATATCGCTGACTAATAGCCCATAGTGATTCACCTTCTGATACTTTATGAAAATCTTCCGAGCCCTTCAGGCGCTTCCTTCCTAAAAAATAAAACTGCCCCGATGCGATCGGATCCTGTAAAGTCATATCATTCCATTTGAGAAATGCTGCCAGATCCACCTGTGCACGCTTGGCAAGCTTTAATACGTTATCTCCGTCAATGGCCTGAATGGTATTGACTCCGTTGATTTTACCCCTCAAGGATTTGACTGCAGCACTGGTGGCAACGGTTGGCGTAACAGGACTCGCCCGCCTGGTAACACGCTCTTCGTGAGCAGACGCAACCGCACTGATTTGGTTTTCGGCCGGAAGTAAAACCACGTAGGTTCTGTCATTAGGAATGATACCGGACTTGGCCCATTTATTCAGGTTTTTAATGGCATCTTCCTGTGCCAAAACCCCTTTTGCCAATTCGTCCAAAGTAGTTCGCTGACGATTTTCCACAACTACAACCTTGGTTTCCGGTAGTCCACCAATACCACCTTCAAATGCGATTTTATGGGCCAGGAATTTCTTCACGTACCAATAGGTCTTGCTGGTAATTTCCATTCGCGTTGCCTTCGCCTGAGTATTCTCACCTGATCTCATCACACCTCCGGCACCCATCTGGTAAGATTGTAAAGCGTAAAGCCAATTATCAAAAAACTGATTGTTTTTGATAAGGTAGCGTGCCGCTGCCCTCGAAGAGGATGCGATATTCAGACGTTCATCAATTTCCTTGTCGACCCGGAGACCCATTTCAATGGCAGTGAAATCTTTAAATTGCCAGAAGCCGACCGCATTTGATGTGGACACGGCATCAGGTATCAGGGCACTTTCCTGCAAGACGAGATATTTAAAATCATCCGGCAGGTCTTCTTCACGAAAAACCTTCTCGATAATTGGAAAATACGTTTTTGCCCGCTCGGCTTTTATCTTATAATGTTTGGGGGACGCCGTTAATGCATTGACGTCTTTTTGGATTTCCTTCCGGGCATCGTCCCGGATAGTCAGGGTAATTCCGGCAAAATCCATTTTATGCGGAACCTCTGTAGTCTGCGCTGCTACCGGAGTGACGGCGGCAAAAAATAGCGCGATAAATATTCTCATATAAAAAATAGCTTAATCCCTGATCTTTCTCATGATCATGATTCCATCGCGGATGGGTAAGAGAAGGTTTTCAATCCTCCCATCACGTTGTACCATGTTATTAAATTCTGCAATAGCCCGGGTGTCTTTATCTGGCCGTTCGTCAAGTACTTTACCATTCCATAGCACATTGTCTGCCAGAATAAAACCATTCAAATTTACGCGATCTATAACCAAATCGAAGTAACGCATATAATTTTCTTTGTCCGCATCCATAAAAACCAGGTCGAAAGTATCTTTCAAGCCCGGAATAATGTCGGAAGCATCCCCGATTCGGTAATCAATCTTATGTTGCAAATTTGCGTCCCGAAAATATCCGCTAACCTGGTCGTAAAGCTCTTCATTGTTGTCGATAGTGATAAGCTTTCCTTTATCTCCCAAACCTTCAGCAAGGCACAAGGCAGAATATCCGGTATAGGTTCCGATCTCCAGAATCGTGTTGGGTCTGATCATACAGCTGATCATGGATAACAAACGTCCCTGAAGATGACCCGAAAGCATGCGAGGCCTGAGTACCGTTAAGTGGGTCTCGCGGTCAATTTTTTTTAACAGCGCGCTTTCGCTGGTGGTATGTTTCTCCAGATAGCGCTGTATATCCGACGCGATAATATTCATTCCTTATTTTTCAGGCTCCATAATGAGGTAACTCATTTTGCTTTCATCAAAAATATCCTGAGCAATGTCCATCATCTTTAACGCACTAATCTCGTCAATCTGATAATAAATCTCCTCTAATGAAGGCACTCTGCCGATGTCTAATACACTTCGTCCCATGGAAAGCATGAGATTCAGGTTATTTTCTTCGGCCATCGCTAATTGTCCCTTGATCTGTTCTTTGGCTGAGGAAAGCTGGCGGCGGGTTAACGGCTTTTCGCAAAACCGGTAAAGCTCTTTTTTGACCAGTGAAATGCACCGGGTTAGTTGCTTCGGTTCGGTCCCAAAAAAAACCGCAAACATCCCGGTATCGGTATAGGGGATATAGTGCGCATCAATGGAATAAACAAACCCATATTTTTCGCGAAGCGCCAGGTTCAATCTGGAATTCATACCCGGCCCTCCCAGCATATTGACCAGCAGAAAAAGCGGTATACGGTCGTCATTGATGATCGGATAAGCATCTCTCCCGAGGGCACATTTCGCTTGTTTTACCGTTCGCTTTAATATCTGTTCACGTGGTTTGTAAACTTTAAACTTTTTGCGCTTTGCCTTTGCCGACTTGGTCACCAGCGCCTCGAGATATTTTTTCGCAATGCGTTCTACTACATCCATTGAAATATTTCCTACACAGGAGAAGGCAATTTTGTCGGTGCCGAGATGATTTTTAAAAAAGGAGAGGAAATCTCTTTTGGTAAAAGAGTTCACCGTTTCCGGTTTGCCCAGAATGTTCATACCCATGGGGTGATCTTTGTAGACAATGGATTCAAACTCATCCTGTAAAGAATCATCCGGACTATCATTATACATAGCCATTTCTTCCAGAATGACCCCTCGCTCTTTTTCGATCTGATAGTCCGGAAAAATGGAATGGAAGGTAATATCACTTAAAACATCTACTGCACGTTCAAAATATTCATCGCGCACTGACGCATAAAAAACAACCTTTTCTTTATCCGTATACGCGTTTAATTCTCCTCCGATGGAATCAAGACTATTAATGATATTGAAAGATCTGCGGCGTTTGGTTCCTTTAAACGCCATGTGCTCCCAGAAATGAGCTATGCCCTGGTTTTCAGTATTTTCATCCCGGCTACCAATGTCGAGGATAATGCCACAATGAACAATTTTTGTCGTAGCCAATTGCTGATGAACAACCCTGATCCCATTTGATAATTTGAAGATTTTTATATTTCTCATTCCTGACACCAAAGTTATTAATTACTGTTGCAAGTGCGCACACTTTTGACCGTTTGCGGGCAAACCTTTAGGGGTTTTCCGCCTTTTAATTATAATTAAGAAAGAATTCTAAATGGCATAACAATTGTAATTTTTCCGTGCTATGGACACACAAAAAGTAAAAACCTGCTTTACCATTACTTTTAGTAATGAACAATATGACCGGGCCCGGCAGTATGTGGATGACATGAAAAGGCATCCAAATCGCGTTTTTTGGCGCGGAAAAGGAGGAAAATCCGACGAAGAACTGGTTATTGAGCAAATCGCCCACCGGATATTATCAGGATTTTACAATGATGATCCTTTTAACGCCAGAAGGCATATTATCCGTATGGATAATGCCGTAAATGGCTAAAATGGATTTGTGTTAACAGATTAGCTGAATTGCCTATTGGATAAATCTACTAATTAGATAACCCCTCAATTACTTAAACACCCTTTATCTGGGTTTTGTTGGTGAAGGGGCGCCAATCAAGCCTGATTCGAATTTTTGGGGATTCCGTGAAAAAATGGTCCATTCCTGCTGCCGGCATCTTCCTCCTGTAACGTTATTCCCGCTTACTCTCACAACCTATCCAAAACCGCTTTTATTAAGCCCTCGACGATCTTATTAGGATCCTTCGAAAATTTGTTCTTGATCCGGTTGGCGATAATGGCATTGGCGCTTAATACCTCATGGCCCAGAAGTCGTCCGAGCGCATAATAACCAGCTGTTTCCATTTCAAAATTAGTCAGCCAGAAATCTGCGCTTTTGTTGTGATAATAATTCAGGTCGTCCAGCAATTTGGGGAATTTTATAGGAATGCGAAGGGCCCTGCCCTGTGGGGCATAAAATCCAGGTGTCGTGACCGTATTGCCGACAATCATATCGACACCAATTTGTTTGCGAAGGGTATCCGACCCTTTGACTACATAGGGTGTGAACGGAAGTTTAACTTTTTTTTGAATATCCTCCCCGATACTTTTTTCCCATTCATCCTGTTTGAGATCATAAAAAGTCATCAGATTATCAAACCCAACAGCATATTCGGTAACCAGGTGGGCACCCACAGCAACGTCTTCCTGCAAAGCACCGGAAGTACCAATGCGAATGATCTTCAGTTTTCTCTTCCGACTTTTGGGTTCCCGTGTTTTTAAATCAATGTTGACCAGGGCGTCGAGTTCAGAAAAAAATATTTCCACATTATCAGTGCCAATGCCGGTGCTGATAACAGTGATTCGCTTACCGTTGTAGGTTCCAACCTGCGTAATAAACTCGCGCCGGTTCATTTCAAATTCTATCGAATCGAAAAATTGAGTAATAACATTTACTCTGCTGGGGTCTCCAACGGTAAGAATAGTATCCGAGATATGGCGCGGTAGCAGACTTAAATGATAGACGCTGCCGTCACTATTCAATACAAGGTCTGTCTCTGAGATTTTTGCCATGATCAGGCTTTGATTTTACCAGCGGGGTTGCCAAATACAGTCTCACCCGCTTTTACGGGTGCGATCACCACGGAGCCCGCCCCTATCCTTGCACCTTTGCCGATTGTTACACCCGAAACAACAATTACCCCAGAGCCAATGAATACTTCTTCTTCAATGACCGCACCCGAATTGATGGTTGAGGAAGCACCAATTTGAACGAAGTTTCCGATCTTCACTTCCCCTCCCACCACAACCTGGCTATGGATCAGACAATGATTACCGATGATTGATCCTGCCCCCGTCCGCACTCCAGCATCAATCAGGTTACCATGTCCGAGAGTCGCGGAAGCGGAGAGCGTGGTATCAGGATGTATGGCGTTTACTGGTTGCATTTTGCGATCTTCCTGCAACATCCTGACCAGGTTCTTTCGAAATTTATTATCATCAACGGCAATAAATGCCTCGCACTTTTTTCCAATGAGTTTTAAAAAACCATCGTCATCAGTGGAGCCTAAGACAGGAATGTTGTCGACCTCCGTGTTATGGATGCTTTTATTATCATCCAAAAAGCCATACACCACATTGCCGTTGCGTTCAAAAATTTCCTTCACCTCACGGCCCAGATAATTGGCCCCGAAAATGATTACCGGATTATCCATTTTAAACAAGATTGATTAGAGGTCAAAGGTAGATTGGGAATCAGTGACTAACAAGCCGATAAAATGATCTTTGAAGGTAAATTAGCAGCGGATTATTACATAATACTAAAAAAACGAAAAACGGCGCGTACCCTGTACGGTATCTGGATAACGTACCAAAATTCGGAGCTGACAGGGTAATTAATATGCATAAAAGCGTAACATAAATAATTATTGCCAGGGCCAATAACCGGTGGGGAGAGGTGAGGTACTGTTTTGCCTGAACGCACGCTGCAAAAAAGAAAAACAAAACAAGGGTATTTTCTACGCCGGCTAGAAATTGCAAAACGTTTCCTGCCTCAAAAAGCAGGGGCCGGAAAAACCCCGAAAAAAAGGCCCATGGGGCATTCCTTAAAATACTCCTCACAGTCACCTGAAGGTCGTTGAAATGCACAAGATCTTCCGGGTCTGATAATTGATTAAATACCGCATTATTTGAAACGATGACCTCCAGCAACCGGCCTGGACTAAAATTGGGATGGACAAAGCTGACGAGAAAAATGGGTAGCAGGAAAATGGCCAGCCATATTATTGCTTCCGACGATGCTGACCGTGCTATCCCTTTGCGAGTAATTATTCTATACAACAGGGTGGTCACCACTACTGGTAAAAAAATGGCAGTGAAATAATACTTCAGGTGCCAGAATATCCACAGACTAAACAGGGACAGGATAACCGTCGCGATTGAAAGTTTTTCCCGAAACCATATTTTTAGAAAAATTGCCGTCAGGTAGTACAACGCTGCTGCTGCAAGCGTCTCTTTAATTAAACCTGAAGACCAGAATACGATGGACGGCATTAATAAAAATGCCATAACGGAAGGAACCGTTACGCCATCTATTTTATGGTTTATCATCTTCACGAGGTTCCATGAAGCAAGAAATGAAATAAAAGAAAAGTAAAGACTGACTACCCAATAGTTATCGAGTGTTGCGATATTAAAAACACTGGTGATTTTTGAAAGGAATACAGCACGAGGCTCAAAAAAAATAATCGGAAGGGTGCTTATATCCGTATTAAAAAACAAGATATTTAAATAGCTGGAAAAGTCCTCCCTGGCAAGCGAAGCCAGCACAGAGGCATCCTTAAAATACGAGAAGGTATCACCGACAGGAAAATACCAGGTGTACAAAAAGCCCAGCGAAATTCCCGCCAACAACTTAATCAGCAGGCAGGGCCAGAATAATTTAGGGAGAAATGTTTCCGTTTTCCAAATACGGAACGCCATGTAGAAAATAAAGAGTACATGGAACACCGATACGAAATGAGTCATCATCGGATTGCCGGCTGTAAAAGTGAAAATCCTATGTTGCAATCAAGGCATCGTCTTTTCATGCAGAAATTATTATGAAGTTCAATCAGTGCCTGTGAATCGAAAGCCGTTTTGCTGGATAAACCAAGTTCATTCCATGATCTTAAAATAGTGTTTTCCTCCGAACTGATCTCCTGCAACAACTCAAGTGCCCGGTCGACACAGCGCTGATCATCTTTCGCTTTACCATACGCCACCAGCATGGGTACAATCGAGTTGATCACGATGTTTTCCATGCTCGCCCTACCCAGGGAAGGAACGACTTTTTTTTGCTCCTTAAAAAACTGATAATGATGCAACCAATAGCCAGAGGGTGATACCGAAAAAATTTGAATTAATTCCTGTAAGGATTTAATACTCACGATCCTGGAGAATAATTTTTTTTCGTGAAAGAGGAGAGAAGCCAACTGAGCCAGCCTGATAGAGGGGAAATTTGCCGGTCGAAGCCTCAAAAACCGCCACTGGGCCCTGTTCATTTTCCTGTCGAAAAGGTTAAATTTTTTGCACAGCAAATTATACTCTCTTTTTAACAACAAGTAGTATTCATCCTGAATAGTTTCATTCAGAAAACCCGCCTGTCCGAAAATTAACGCTTCTATCTGCTCAAGCTTGTCACCATGCTTCATAAGGATCTTATAAGGAAGTGACTGAGCAAGTTGGAGAAAGGGGTCGCTGTTCACTTTAAAACCAAAATTCTTACACAATGTCTGGTAGCAGACCTCTTCCCAGTCATCATTGCTTTTCTGAAGGGCCAAAAGAATATTATTGGATTTTGATTCAAGGCGGGAAGTCAGAACCTTATCCAGCATGGAACGTTTGATTAAGTCAGGTACCAATCCGATCGCATTCGCGCAGGGAATTTTATGCCGGCTATGCATGATGCGTTTATACTGAAGCAGGAAAGCCTGACTTACTCTGTCTTTCAGTTCAAGGGTGGGTATGACGGTGCCATCCCTCCGTATGATTTGTTCATTCTCATCCCAGACAACATGAAGCACTACATTTTCGTACGCAGCGTCATCATGATGCTTGTGTTCACGCCAGCCCGATGAATAAATGTGAATCTCAACACTCCCTGCCCATTCGATAAAACCTATTTTGAGTTTGGCATCGTAAAAATCGGGTCCTGAGTGAGTGTTTCTATGACCAGGATTGGAAATAATGATCTCCTCCCCGGTACTGGTACGTAGGTTGATTTTGTCAAAGTACTGAAACTGCCAGATGTAATGAAGAAAATATTCGTTCATAACCGCGAAGGCATTTCACCTGTTTAGATGTAAGTATCAAGATAGCGATTCATTTCCTGTTGCACTGTATACGCCTCCTTGGCAGCCATCGCGGCAAAATCCTCCGTTTCAGAAGCGTAAATTATTGCCCTTGAAGAATTGACAATAAGGCCACAGGTTTTGGTCAGCCCGTATTTTGACACCAATCCAAGATCTCCGCCTTGTGATCCTACACCGGGTACGAGAAAAAAATTGGCGGGTGCGAGTTTCCGTATAGACATTATCCTATCAGCTTGTGTTGCTCCCACGACAAACATAAGTTGATCGGGGGTAGCCCATGTTTGCGCTTTCAGGATAACTTCTTCGTACAATTTTCTGCCTGTCACTTTTGATTCCAACACCTGGAAGTCGCTACTTCCCGGATTCGATGTGTGCGCCAATAATACAACCCACTTGCCCTTGTAATTGAGAAATGGTTTTACGGAATCTTCCCCCATGTAAGGTGCTACCGTAACAGCATCAAAATTTAAGTTCTGAAAAAAAGCCTTGGCATACAGGGCTGATGTGTTTCCAATGTCCCCGCGTTTGGCATCCGCAATGGTAAAAATATCGGGTGGAATGTAGTCTAAAGTTTTCTGGAGACTTACCCAACCCGCGGGTCCCAGGGCTTCATAAAAGGCAATGTTTGGCTTGTAGGCTATGCAGTAAGCATGCGTTGCATCAATGATCTGTTTATTGAATTCAAAAACAGGATCCTCATACCTGAGCAAATGTTTCGGTATTCTATCAGGATCAGTATCCAGCCCGATACACAGATAAGACTTTTTGATCGCAATTTGTTCGAAAAGCTGGGCGGAATTCATTCACCAAAAATAACTTTAAAATTCAAAGTCACTGCTGTCCGGTAAAAATATTGATGTCTGGCGTTTTTGTAGGTAAACATTACTCCAGATCAAGGTTCAGTGATTGTGAGCCAAATAATGTAGCGCCCCGATCAAGGGTTGCTAAGGCTCATATTTTCACTTTACCTTGGACCCCGGTTGAAACCGGGGTTTACAAAATATTTCACCCCTACGGGGAATCCGTGATTTCGATCGAATGCAATCCGTGCTTGAACTTTAAAGGTCCTTTGAACTTCCAACACTATAAACTTGAACCGTATGCTATCTTTTGAAATTGTGCGTCAAATCAAACAGAAGTCCTGAGACAGGACCGGTGACTTGGCTACCTTAGATCAATCACTTCAACGCCGGGATATTTTTTGGGATCAAATGAAAAGAAACTATCCGGCACGTTGGAACTGGGAGTAAATTTTGTGATGGTATATTTATACCGATTGCCTCCTTTGTCGAACATGGTGAGACTTTGTATGATCTTATCTTTTTTCTTGATAAGCAATTTAATCTTAAAATACTGAGCGTCTTTTTTCTCAGGCACCAGATCAATTTCCTCACACATAACACCGCCCTCGGTCTTGTCCTGGATGTAGAGATACTTGAAATCCTTTTCGTAGATCTCATATATTTTCAGCGGGTTGATGTCGCCTGAATTCTTGTCGTAGGTATCGATATTGACTTCCTTCACTTCCGGAAGGTAGGTCCACACGGTGGCACCGTTGTTAATCACTTCTTGTTCCGGTAAGGCAATTCGGAACTTTTCACCTTTTACAGTCAGTTTGCCTTTAAATTCCTCGTTTACTTTTTCAACGTCATTGGTCAGGGCGTAGGCAAAATTCGCTTCATACGCTGGGATGGATTTATACTTATTACCCATGGCTTCAAGAACCTCTAGTGCTTTGGGATCGTATTGCGCAAAGGTAACTTTTACCAAAACCAATAGAATGACTGCTAAAAACGATTTTTTCATGGTATCGGGTATAAAAGTTATGGTTGACTGTGTTTTTCCCGCAGATTATTCAATAATTGATCCAAACTTATCTCGTCGCTGATTAAAACTTCACGGGCCTTACTCCCTTCAAAAGGACCCACGATGCCAGCCGCTTCAAGTTGATCAATCAACCTTCCCGCTCGGTTATAACCTAGTTTAAGCTTTCGTTGGATGAGTGAAGTGCTGCCCTGCTGATGCATTACAATGAGCTTAGCAGCGTCTTCAAAGAGGGCATCTCTGTCTGAAAGATCAACATAATTTGGTCCACTTTCATCATCTCCCTCATATTCAGGCAGCAAATATGCCGAGTCATATCCTCGCTGTGATCCGATAAAGTCGCACACCCTTTCAATTTCAGGGGTATCTACAAAAGGGCACTGCAACCGGATTATGTCAGACCCTGAACTCAAAAGCATATCGCCCTGGCCAACCAGCTGGTCAGCCCCACCAGTATCTAAAATAGTTCTTGAATCTACCTTGGAGGTAACTCTGAAGGATAACCGGGCCGGAAAATTGGCTTTGATAACTCCGGTAATAACATTGACCGAGGGGCGTTGTGTGGCCAGCACGAGGTGAATACCAATAGCACGCGCAAGTTGGGCCAGGCGCGCTATAGGGGTCTCTACTTCTTTTCCTGCCGTCATCATTAAGTCCGCCAACTCATCAATCACCAGTACGATGTAGGGTAGGAAGCGGTGACCTTCTTTTGGATTCAACTTTCTCGCTACAAATTTTGCATTGTATTCTTTCAGGTTCCGTGCGCCGGCATCTTTGAGGATCTCGTAACGGTTCTCCATTTCTATACAAAGCGAATTCAGCGTATGCACGACTTTACGTGTATCGGTGATGATGGCCTCTTCACTGTTGGGAAGCTTTGCCAAATAATGACGTTCCAACTTTGAATACAACGACATCTCTACTTTTTTCGGATCAACCAAAACAAATTTCAGTTGAGAAGGATGTCTCTTATAAATCAGTGAGGTCAGGATAACATTCAAGCCAACTGACTTTCCCTGACCAGTGGCTCCTGCAACCAGCAAGTGTGGCATCTTCGCCAGATCGATCACCAATACTTCATTGGAAATTGTTTTTCCTAGAGCGATCGGTAGTTCTTTATCAGTTTTGGCAAAGGCCTGGGTGGCAAACATGGATCGGATGCTCACCATTTCACGGTTCTTGTTCGGTACTTCAATACCAATAGTACCCTTTCCGGGGATGGGTGCAATAATACGGATGCCCAAAGCTGATAAGCTTAACGCGATGTCATCCTCCAGATTTTTAATTCGCGAAATTTTGATCCCGGCATCAGGCACAATTTCATACAATGTAACGGTAGGGCCAATCGTTGCTTTGATACTCTGGATCCCTATCTTGAAATTTACCAGGGTAGCCACAATCTTGTCCTTGTTCTGATTGAGTTCCTCCTGCGTAACGCCAGCTTTCCCCGAATCATACTCACTTAACAAATCCAGCGGCGGAAATTTATAACTGCTCAATTCCAGCGTAGGGTCATAGGCACCGTGTTCCTCTACTAATTGTTCCGCGATTTTATCTGTTTCCAAACGTTCCTCGACGGTAAACTGAGGTTCAACTTTTGGACTTTCTTTTTTAGGCACCGCACGTTCTACCTCCAGTTTTATTACGGGAAGTGGCTGAATGATTTCAGGAGGCTTAGCTGTTGCAGTTGAAATCAATTCTGTAGCACCGGCGTCTTTTAAAGGATCGACCCATTTGTCTTCATCGTCGGTATATTTTGAAAACAAAGGGTCATCTTCATCCGCGATGGCCGCTGATCCCATTGGCTTTGGATCCCTCAGTTGGAATGCTGGAATAGAGGTAACGTTGAAATAAAAAATAATAAAGATGAACAACGTAAGAATTAAAATCAGAAATGTTCCCCATCCGAACATGCCATAACTCAATTGCGCCAGTAATAAACCAAAACCACCTCCGAGTATTTGCCATGCATGCCCTCCCTGATTTATCTCAACCATGTAACCCAGCATGAGACATAACCACAGAATTGAAAAAAAAGCGAATATGGTATAGGATGAAAGCCTCACAATTTCTTTTTTGAAAACGATTCTGAATCCCGTGAGAAAGAGTAGCGGAGGAATAAAAAAAGAAGCGATTCCAAACCAGCGGAAAATAAAAAAATGTGAAATGATAGCACCGTAAAGACCCAACCAGTTGCTGATTTCTTTTCCTTGTAGCGAATCAAAAATACTTTGGAGACTTTGGTGAGTGCCCACCTCACTGAAATCCGCTTGTCCGGTAAACATGTAAGACAGTAAAGCAAAAAACATATACAGTCCGGCAATGATTAAAAAGAAACCCACAGCTAGTTTTAACCTGGGATCTCTAAAAAAGGAAAAATTAGGTCCTGAACCGGATGGCTTGGACTTCTTTTCCTTATCAGGCTTTTTAAAGGTATTGGATTTATAGGTGTTTTTTGCCATGTCTCAATCCGTAAAACTAAATAAAAACATTGAATCGCGCGCTTCGGGAAAGAGTTTACTTACACTTTATCGTTAAGCCACCTGCCGGAAGCTTTAAGTTTATTGAAAGCCTCTCCATCCGCTTGATTCCACAAGTCATATTCAAAGTAAGTCAGGACAGCGTTCATTTCAATATCCAATAGGTACCCGGTTACCCGGATGGTTATACAACTTTTAGAAAATCTCCTTCGGGAAAACATTCAGGAAGTCATGAACTTAAGAGCAGGTGGAAGCTCGTAAAAAATTAATCGCTGGATGTTTATGTGAAGTTACAAAAGCGACATTATCTCTGGATGAGATTGTGAAACGAACCTTACTTCTTCAATGCTGGATAAAGGGGTAAGGTAGCGAAGTGAGCGTTCATATTATCCCGCATTTAAAGGAACTATTACCCTATCAACACAAGCGCATTGACCGCACCCAACAGCCCGGAACTTACAATACTGTATCTATCTCAAAACCTTGCGGATGTAATTTTTATGTCCGCATCCTTCCAGGCCTTCTCAAAGCGCTTAGCAGTTTCCGCCCCGGTACTTTTATTATTCTGTTTTAGCTGACACACCGCCAAACCCTTTAACGACCAACCATTTTCCGGATTTCGCTTTAGATCTTCCTGAAAAATCTTTTCGCCCTCCGCATATTTTCCAGCATCAGAAAGCGCCGCCCCCAAATAATGCCGGGAGAAAATTTTCCAGTCAGGAGGTTCATTGTACCGGAGGCCATCCTCCTTCACCACCGCCTGATAAAGGGTCTCGATTCCCTCATTAACTTTGTTTTGTTTCAGCAACAATTCTCCCTTTAGAATGTGCAACGGCACCTGCACAATATCGGAGGCTGCATTAAAAGAAAAATATATTGATTTCAATGTATCCAGTTTGCTGAGGGAATCCAGTTGAAACCATTCTTTTTCTGCGCCCTCAAGATTATCCGAACGAAGCAATGCCATCCCTCGCGCAAAATGCCGAATCACATGCGGATAAATCAAATTCGGATCAGGCTTCGGCAATGATAAAATATCATTCCATTTTCCAAACCGGGTGTACGCAATCATTGGCTCGGCCATGAGATATTGTGCAAAAGCCGCATTTGCAACCGCCACCAGACTTCCCTTGTACCCCAACTTCATGGCTGTGCGCAGCGCCAGGTCACTCCTACCCTGCATATAAGAACTGAAACTTATGAAATCGATATTGTGCGGATAATACATCAGGCGGTAGAGTCCGCGATTGTCAGATATAGATAAGTAACTTTCATCTGCTGCCACCGCCTTTTCATTTGACTGAATGGATTTACCATATTGTCCTACCCGTAGATAAATATGCGCCGGCATGTGAACAATATGACCTGCACCTGGCATTGATGTCTCCAGAAACTTGGCACTGGCCAACGCTTGATCCGGTGCTGGTGAGGCTTCTACTAAATGAATATATAGATGGTGCGCCCCTGAATGTTCCGGAAATTTTTTCAAAACATTTTCCAAAATCAATTTTGCCTCCCGGGTGGCGGGTTTTGGACTTCCATCCTTTTCCCAATAGTCCCATGGCATGGTATTCATAATGGCATCCGCGCAAAGCGTTTGTGCTTCCGCTGCTTCCGGATATTTTTTCGCCAGTTTGATCATCGCCTGACTATAAGCCTGATTTAAAGAATCCCTTACTTCGTATGACTTTCCATTGTATCGGGTAGCGAGCGCGTGCATAAAATCCTTTTCAAAAGGCGTGCTTTTCACATTTCTTTTTATGGCATTTCGAATGGCTTCGTAAGCTAATCTTTCCCTGTCCTGCGGATTAATATCATTCAGGTTAGGTCCATACGCCAACGCCAGTCCCCAATACCCCATAGCAAAATCGCTATCTAACTTTATCGCGTGCCTGAATGATTGAATAGCTTCCCAATGATTAAATCCATAAATTAATTTCAGCCCCTGATTAAAAAATTCCTGTGCTTTGGGTGAGCTGGTAGTAACGGAAAACCGGAGATCGCCCAAACCAGGAAAAATCATGGCTGGTGCGGTTGTAGTATCTTCCCAATCCACCAGAAAGGTCCCACACATAGTTAAAGGTGTGTTCACTGCTTTTTTATAAACAGGAATGGAGTCCCTGTACAAACCCGAAGACAAAAACAGTACGCATAATAATAAAGCACCGGGAATAAAAAGGAATTTATATTTCATATTATGAGTTTTTCAGCTTCGCACATAAAATTCCGCCAAAGGAATACGTTTAAAGAAAACGAGAATGTAAGACGGGACACGATTTTAGCCCTATCTATTAAATTAAGAAAATAAGAACCATGAAAACAAGCAAAGCAATCCATATAATAATGACTTTTTTCCTGCTTTTATCCTGTCGGGAGGAAGATAAAAAGTTTGCTTCGATAGTAGGCAAATGGAAGGGGACTTTGGCAGAGATTCAGGTAAAACCGTTTGGTTTGCCGACCCCATTCGGAAGGGAAGATGAGAATTTTGCCGCGGAAATAGAATTCAGATCAGATGGTACCATAATTCTTATACAGAATGGCCATCCCATTGAAGGGGCCTATCAGGTGGTGGATGAAAAGCTGATAACCGATATAGAATTTAACACCGGATGGCTTGATATCACCGGCACCTACACGATAAAAGAATTAACGGAGACAAAACTCGTTTTCTTTTTAGAAAGGAAAAATGAGACCATTACGGATCCGGATAGTGGCATGTCTGTTTCGGGTGACCTTAAGGCCACTCTGCATTTTGATCGGATTTAAGGTAATGAATTCGCGATGGCCTTTTTGATACGCTTAATGAGGACAGGACCCTCATAAATAAATCCGGTATACAGCTGGATAAGGTCTGCTCCTGCCTGCAACTTTTCCAATGCGTCAGCGGGTGACATAATACCACCTACGCCTATTATGGGAAAATCTTTGCCGAGTTTTTGTCGCAAATACCTGATTATTTCCGTTGACTTTTTGGCCAGTGGCTTTCCGCTTAAACCTCCTTGTCCAATTTTTTCCAGGGTCATAATATTGGTTCTTAGACCTTCACGCGAAACGGTAGTATTGCTTGCTATTACTCCATCGAGTCGTGTGGCTTTTAAGATTTCAACGATATCGTCTAATTGACCCGTTGTAAGGTCTGGCGCGATCTTCAACAACACGGGTTTCACAATGGCTTTTTGATCACTGAGATTTCTGACCGTTTGTAGCAACTTTAGCAACGGTTCTTTTTCCTGAAGATCCCGCAGTCCAGGAGTGTTGGGCGAGCTTACGTTTACTACAAAATAATCGACATAATCATAAAGAATGTCAAAGCAATAGGTGTAGTCTTGATAGGCGGTTTCGTTGGGAGTGCTTTTATTCTTTCCAATATTGCCACCGACAATAACATTTTGTCTCCTTTTTTTCAGCCTTTTAACCGCCGCAAGAACACCCTCATTGTTAAATCCCATTCGGTTAATTAAGGCCTGATCGTTGGGTAGTCTGAACAACCTGGGTTTCGCATTCCCCGGCTGCGGTTTTGGAGTCAGCGTTCCAATTTCAATAAAACCAAATCCCAGGTCAGCCAATTCATCGATAAGTCTGGCATCTTTATCAAAGCCGGCAGCTAATCCAACAGGGTTCTTGAAAGTCAGACCGAACACTTTTCTTTGTATCTTCTGATCTTCAAAACCGTAAAGTAATTTTAATGCAGACTTAAATCCGGGTATCCCTGATTTTAAATGCAGTATTTTGAAAACGAGGTGATGTATTCTCTCCGGATCAACCGAAAACAGCAGGGGCCGAAAGATTTTATACATAAGCCTTCAAAGTTAAATTAACCTGAGTACTTTCCCCCGGGATTGTTCTTTATTAGTTGGTTTTTTCTATTTTTGGCCTGTAAACAACCAAAAACTATTTGACCTTAAATAAATATTCATGAAAAAAAGTGTAAAATTTTTGTGTGTGATCGCATTGGTATTTTCCGTCACGTTTGCTTCGGGCCAGGCTCGTTATGACAAAGGTGATGTGTTGCTGAACGCCGGGATCGGACTTGGCTACTATTTTGCAGGAGGAGTTCCGCTTCTTCTTTCAGCAGAATTTGCCATTAATGATGTTTTCACTGTAGGGCCCTATCTGGGGTATACTTCTTATAGCTATAGATATAGTGGATTTGGAACTGGCTACAATTACAAGTATACTTTCTTTGACCTGGGAGTAAGGGGTTCCTATCATTTCAGCGAACTATTTGAAATCAGAAATGAAAAAGTAGATGTTTATGGAGGCGCTTTTCTGGGTTTTGTTGTCTCCAGCTATTCCGGTGATAACTTCTCAGGCTATAGTGATCCATATGCTGGTGGACTTAGACTTGGTATTCACGCCGGTGCACGCTATTTCTTTTCCGAAAAAGTGGCTGGTTATGCTGAACTTGGTTATGGCATAGCACCATTGTCTTTAGGCTTAACCTTTAAGTTATAAACCATCCGAATTTTAAAGAAAACAGCCCGGTCATTCGGGTTTTTTTTTTGCCCGCTGATTCTGTCCCCACCGTTTTCCTTGATGGAATAACAGAGTCAATGAAGCGTTATACCTCATACCTCTACACCCCATTAATCCTTATACCTTAAATACCTCTATTCCCCTACACCTTTATACCTTTATACCTTTATACCT
>JBDSIM010000193.1:0-2737 GCA_039917935.1 Cyclobacteriaceae bacterium
CACAACAAAAGCAGGATTCCATAAAGCATCGTGAAAACCGGAAGTGATACGCCAGTGCCCCAATGAGTGAAACAAAACATGGTCCGGATTGGCTGATTCATTGGTATGGAATTCATGAAACAAATGATTCCCTGGGTGCGATGGCTCCTTAATTTCATCAAGTTCTTTGTTTAGGGACGCAACCTGATGGTCATCTAAGAGCTTAATGCCCGACAAATATCCAAATTCGCGGAAGAAGTTAACCTGGTCATCGGATAACCGATACTTTTCCCACGCTTCCTCGGCGGAAATCTGTGGGAATAAATCACTGACCGGTGAATGGTGCTGGGATAAGTCCTCTTTTAATCTCATTTGTTTTATTCTTTTATGGCATCCTGTTTATGGCGGCTGGATCCTGCGAAAGATATTAAATTTTAACCGTAACGACCATGGAGGAGATCATGCATCTTTAGCTGCCGGTTGGCATTATTTTTCTTTGGAGGAAAGATATGGAGCCCAACGTACGCGTCGTTTATGATCCTTCAAAGAAAGTTGAAGGTCGATCACCAGAAGTTCAATCGTTTGAGCGGATGGCTGAACTTATGGATTCAAAATTCTCCATTCCTGGTACAACCATCCGGTTTGGAATCGATCCTTTGCTTAGTCTGCTGCCCGTGCTGGGAGATCTGATCACCTTTGTCATTTCAAGCATGCTGATCTACACTATGTATCATCACGGAGCAAGCAGAAAAGTGGTCATCAGGATGATGTTGAATGCCGGATTAGATACCATCATCGGAGCCGTTCCCCTGATAGGAACTGTCTTTGATGTTTTCTATCGCTCTAACGAGCGCAATGTGAAATTACTAAAGGAACATTATTATGAGGGCAAACACCAGGGATCGGGCACAGGGCTACTAGCCATCATTTTTTTGATCGCCCTCATTGTCATTGGTGCAGTTATTTACGGAGTATGGAAACTCACGGAAGCGATCTTCTAAGTGTCAAGACATCCCATCGGCCAAAGGAAAAATCCAAACTTAATTTTAAGCCTGAAAAAATTTGAAGTTTAAAGTGTTTAAAGTTTACAGTCTGGCACACGGATGCGCATTTGATCGGGCGAATCACCTCACCCTATCTATGGTTTAGAAATACCAAATGCAAATCACAGAGTTACGCGGAGGAATTGTTTTATTCTTATGCGACTTCAGATGTTGGCAATATGAATTTCGTGAGTGCTTCTGAAAGTGTGCTAAAGGTCACGGAGAGTCTCGAGTAAATTACAGATATCGGGCGCGTGCCATAAGCGTGGAGGCTGAAGGGCCCGCAAAAAAAATAAAAATTCCCCTCCTTTTTCCAAGGAGGGGACGTTACGCCGCTAAGGCGCAACGGGGGTGGTTAAACCCGGTCTTCCAAATATTGTCCAAACTAATCACCGGTTTCGAAAATTTTTCGGCAGCGACGTGTAGGCTATGGGATATGCGTGGGGTAAAATATTTAGAGAATGGCCGAGAGCGGGTTTCACCACCCCTGTCCTGCGCCAGGCGCAGGCCGGTCCCCTCCTTGAAAAAAAGGAGGGGAAATTGTAGAACCTTGGTTCTTTGTGTGCAGGACTCAACGAAACAAGAGTTCCCAATAATTTCGGTTCGTTTGCTTTGTATCAAAAAGCCCTGTAGGGGGGACGCATATGGTAACCCCCGGTTTCAACCTGGTTTCAACCGGGGGTCCAGGGTAGACTGAAAATGTGTGCCATAGGAACCCTCGATCAGGGCTTCACATTGTTTGGCACACGATCACTGAACCTTGATCTGGAAAACTTTACGTACAGAACGCCAGACATCAATAGTTTTACGGGACAGCAGTGAATTTAAAATCGCCTGAAAATTTAAACTTAAACCCAAAGCATTGCTTTTTGCTTCCAGCTTTCGGCTTTTTCTCTACCCCGCAATTTACAAGCGGCTGATTGACTTAAAACAAAGCGAAGCAGCATTGAATCGAGGGAACTAGATTCCCTTATTTTGCGACCACGATATTGTTTCAAATGTCCGTGAGGAAAGCCATAATCGTTTTGCGATCGTCCTCAACCGGACGCATCGCGCCTGCCATTTCCATCTTGAGAAATTTTATTTCAATGGGATCATCGAGCTTTCCACAGAATTTGAAAAAAAATCGGGGCCGAGTTTGCCGATAGCTTTGGACTCAGCGAAGATGAAGGGCTGATTGTAAGATTATCGAATATTTTGCAGTAATCTGAAACACGAAGCAAACTGGCATAATGTTTTAAACAGGTTTTCATAAACTACTATGAACAACATATTTCGCGGATTAATAGCTGGTTATGGAGCAAAGAAACTTGGTGGAGGTTGCTTCGGAACGATCATTGTTTTTGTTATCATCTGGGTAGCCCTTGGCCAATGCAGCTGGTCGTCCGATACACGCCCTGCTCCAGAAACATACCCTGCGGACAGACATGTGTCGGCACCTGCTAAAATTGATAATATGTCCCTGCTTTCTCACAGAAGCGAGAATTTATCCGGGTCCCTGTGGCTCAACTCTATGGCTAGCTGTACGCTTTTGGAAGTTGCCTAAGCAGGTTATCCGAGATATTGAAGTTTTTACCTAAGTGTATTGCTTCCCTCCTCTCATCGTCATATTATTTAAAACACCAGTCTACCTGGGTATCAAATGACTCTTCAGAATTTAATATTCTTATATTCGAAGAAGCTTTTTTATATTCGTACGCGGCGCGGGAAAAGGA
>JBDSIM010000194.1:0-2981 GCA_039917935.1 Cyclobacteriaceae bacterium
GTCAAAACCCTCTGATGACAAAGTCCACAATAAAATAGAATTAAAAACTCAGCGTAAACTATTGCGCAATAATGGCACTTCTGCTGAAGCTACCCTTTGGCTATTATTGAAAGGGAAACAACTTGAAGGACGAAAATTCAGAAGGCAGCATAGCGTTGGAAATTATGTGCTGGATTTTTATTGTCCTTCAGAAAACCTGGCCGTTGAACTGGATGGAGAACCTCACTTCACAGATGAAGGAATCAAGCGGGATGAAATTCGTGCAAAATATATTCTTGGCCTACAGATCAGGATAATAAGGTTTGAGAATAATGAAGTATTTGACAATCCTCAAGCGGTTTTGCTGGAGATCAGAAAGCATTTTAGGTAGCATTTATATTATATTTTATTATATTATTTTCCCCTCCTTTTTTCAAGGAGGGGAACGTCATGCGCCTTGCGCAGGACGAGGGGTGGTGAACCCCCGTCTTGGGACATCCTACTCAGAGATCTCTTTCAAAAACTTCTTAAAATCCTCTGTATCGTAATTGGCTGTACCTACTTTTTTGCTTTTTACTTTCCCGTCCGCGCCGATGATGAAGGTGGTGGGAATTGTGGTGACACGCAGAATTTTAGGTAGCGGACTGGCGGGCTGATAGACTGGGAAGGTGAATTCTTTGTCTTCGACATATTGTACGATCTTCTCGTGTTGTCCCTCCTGATCCAGCGAAAGCATAATGAAAGCAATTTTTTTCTGGTCAACGGAATTATATAATTTTTGGATGGAAGGCATCTCAATGCGGCAGGGACCACACCAGGTTGCCCACATATTGAGAAAAATCACCTTCCCTTTAAGGTCTTTTACATCTACTGTATTTCCCTTGAGATCTTTTAAAGTGAAATCATAATTAAAGTCTTCACCCGTGGTGGTGGAGTTGGAAGGTTGTATATCCAGCGCCCCGGTTTTCATAAGGGCCGTGTTAGCGAAAAATGATATTCCGCTTAGGGCACCGGTTACTTTTAGGGCAAAAAGGATACCTATAAAAAGAGCCCAGGGTTTCACTTCCCGGGATAATTTTGCGAGTTTTTCATTTTGAAATTTCATCTTCATTTGGCCAGTTTATTGATTTTTCTTTATTTAATCTCTGATTTTAAGTATTTTAGAAGGATAAATCCCGCTGTAATGACAAAAGTTGGGCTCATTCAGTTCATACTACTGTTCGTGATATCCTCGGCTTTTGGTCAAAAAGTTAAATACAAAGACATTTACGCCCTGCTGAGCACAAAACAATTCGAGCAGGCGGAGCCATTCCTCAAAAGTTATCTGCGTGAAAACCAGGATAACCCCAACGCCTTCCTTTTCATGGGGAATATCTACCAGGAAAAGTCTGCCAAAAATGATATTTTAAAGCAAACAAAGCTAGCCCTTTCCAATATGGATTCGGCGATCCTCTACTACGACCGCGCCAATAAATTAATAGATGACCGGGAAGTGAGAAGGAATAAGGAATACTATCAGTCTTATAACCGCCGGGATTTACGCACGGGAGAATTTGGGGTGAAGATGTCGGACATCCAGTTTGATATCGAGAAAAGGATCGAAGGCCTTAAAGAACGAATAGACCGCGTGAAAATGGTGAAACATTTTTTTGTTCTGGCTGACAGCACCTACAAGAAAGCGCATGCCACTTTCGCTACGCTTCAGAAAACCTATCCCGGAGAACGCCAGCTTTATCTTCAGGCCGACGAAAATTTAGTGAAAACTTTGTCGATGCTAACCAATCGCTTTGATTCCTGTATGAAAGCGTTCGATCAATATAAATCCAGCGCTAACCTTCTGGGGAAAATCGGTTATAACCAAACTCTTTCCGTTTCTGAGATCAGCAATTTTAGCAATGACGGCACCACGTCAGCCGACTTCTATGCAGACCAACCCATGGTTTGGAATTATAAGAAGTTCGCTGACGAAGCCAAACAAACCGTGGAAGCGGAAATTTTTCCCATGCGTCAGCATCTTATCACCTATGATATTGAGATCAATAAGTTGCGTGAAAAAATAAAAAGTGATTCAGTTTCCGTGCGCAATGACCTCACGAAACTCATTGACAAATTGTTGTATGATCAGCTGAAAAAGTTTGACCCTGAACCATTACCCATGGCCGTGTTCAGTTTGAAAACGGCAGAACTGGAGTATCGTTCCCTGTTGCTGGAACATCGGTCATTAAAGGATTCGTCCGATATCCACCTTCAGATCGCGATGCTGAACAAGGAAATAGCCTTGTTGGGTAAACTGGATAGTGTGGCCACAAAATTATCGGACGAACAGCTTGAGGCCAAAGCAATTGATTACACACATTTCATCAATAACACCTACAGTAACACCACTGTGCTCAAAAGCTATGTGCATAGTTTAAAGGAGTTTGGTTTGCGTGAACAAAAAATAAGAGACGCTTTGCTGGAGAAACGGAAAACTTCCCTTCATTATATTGTGGATGGCGCGGACTCCATTCCCTTGTTGGCAGAGATCGCCAGCGTTTATAAACCGTTATTGACGACACCCGAAAAATTTACGATCGGATTATGCTTTCGGGATACCTTGCATGTGCAGGGCTATTTTTACACCGTTACCGCTGCCCGCAAACCTGATGTGAAGGCGCTGTTTACTGTTGACAAAGCATCCTTTCGACCCGGGCATTTTTCCGGAACAAAGGCTTTAACCTATTCCGATCCGGGGGGACAGATTTATTATGTGCTCGTTTATTCAGAGCGGGCGACGAAAGAAAAGTTTCCCGCTACGCTGGCAAAGATTTACCGATCCGATGGTCTTGCCTGGAGTATGGATTATCCCTTGTCCTTTGTGCCTGGGGAGCTGATGCTCAGGCCTGACACGGGTGAGTTGATTATCAAAGACAATGTGACTCAGCTGGTGGTGGATAAAAACGGAAAGGTTGTTAAGTGATTCTTTAGAAACGCTCAAAAATTCCCCTCCTTTTTTCAAGGAG
>JBDSIM010000195.1:0-6094 GCA_039917935.1 Cyclobacteriaceae bacterium
GTCAAAACCCTCTGATGACAAAGTCCACAATAAAATAGAATTAAAAACTCAGCGTAAACTATTGCGCAATAATGGCACTTCTGCTGAAGCTACCCTTTGGCTATTATTGAAAGGGAAACAACTTGAAAGACGAAAATTCAGATTTCGTAACTTATTAGTTAGCTCCGCACACCCCGAAACAACCTGCCACTTGTAATCTGCAACCTGCAACTTCGACCAGGAACCTGGGATTGTTTCAAGTTGTTTCAAGTTTAAGTTTCACGATTTTTTAGGTTTGAAGTTCAAATTACCCTTGAAGTTCGGGGACGATTTAGACTTCGATTCGAAATCACGGGAATCATTTTGTAGCCCCTGGTTTCAACCGGGGGTTCAGGGTAGGCTGAAATTGTGTGCCATAGGAACCCTTGATCGCGGCTTCACATTATTTGGCGCACGATCACTGAACCCGATCTGGAGTAAAGCTTGCGTGCAGAACGGCAGACATCAATATTTTTACCGGACAGCAATGTCTTGGAATTTGCAACCTGAAACTTGCAACAACGACAACCTGCCGCCTGTTCACCTAAACCTTTCCGCCACAACCACATCCTTGCTCCCTGGAGTGTACGCATAGAATCCGCTTCCGGTTTTAATACCTTTGTGATTCGCCTGGACCATGTTCACCAGCAAAGGACAAGGGGCATACTTCGGATTTCCGAAACCCTGGTATAAAACGTTCAGGATGGAAACGCAAACATCCAGGCCTATAAAGTCGGCCAGTTGAAGCGGGCCCATCGGGTGGGCCATACCGAGTTTCATTACCGTATCGATTTCTTCAACGCCGGCAACGCCTTCGTGCAAAGCGTAAATCGCCTCATTGATCATTGGCATTAGAATGCGGTTGGCAACAAAGCCTGGGTAGTCATTTACTTCAACAGGATTTTTTCCGAGTTTCCGGGACAGGTCCATAACGATACGGGTCACGTCATCCGTTGTGCTATAGCCTCGGATTACTTCGACCAGCTTCATCACCGGAACAGGATTCATGAAGTGCATGCCGATTACTCGTTCAGGACGGTTGGTGGCGGAAGCAATCTTTGTGATGGATATCGAGGAGGTATTGGATGCGAGGACGGCGTTCGGCTGACAAGCTTCATCCAGGTCTTTGAATAGGGTAAGTTTCAGGTCTGAATTTTCTGTGGTAGCTTCAACGACAAGTTCCGCGTTTCGCACACCGCTTCTCAAGTCGGTAAAGGTTGATATGTTCGCTAACGCGGATTTTTTAGCCTCCTCCGTGATGCTTTGTTTGCCAACCTGCCGGTCGAGGTTTTTTTCAATTGTACTGATCGCTTTCTCCAATAACTGGGAATTAACATCAATAAGGCTCACAGTAAAACCGTTCTGTGCGAACACGTGGGCGATACCATTACCCATAGTACCGGAACCGATAACGGCGATATTTTTCATGGCAAATCCGACTTTATTTTTTCAAATATAAACTTTAGTCTGTCTTTGTTAAGCTCTGCCATCGCGAGGCGCTGCCATGCGTTTTAGCATGGCATGGCAACGAAGCAACCCCCTTGCTATGAAGTGCACACGACGAACTTCGAGGACTCTACTCAACTGAAACCTCTTTCGCCAACCCCACCGCATTGAAGCGTATTACGAGCCTCGCCGACCGCACATTTTTTTCACCCGTACATTCCTCCGAAGGCTGAATAAAATAATAGAAGAACTTTTGGTTGCGCTTGAGCAACTCGTTTTTGTCGGGCCTTCCCAACAATTCAACAATCTGCATTTGCCCCAGCGACAATAATTTGGTTTTCTCTTTGTCCATCGCGCCACGCATGGAAGTCCGGACGCCGTTGCATCCATTCTTGTCTTCCTGCCAGCGCGCCAGGTCTATCCCTTCCAACGAAGGCATTGGTTTATCACAAGAAATACAAAAGGTGAAAAGGAAAAGGCTAAGCCATCTGAAAATGTTCATGTTGTCTTTGCAGGGAGTAAAACCAGATGAATGAAATCGTAAAATACATCAGAGACACGCCATGATACCACATCGGCCACTCAAAAGTAATGGCAAGAACACTTAACAATAAAGGGTACGTGAATATCCTGATCCACTCCGCCCACTTTACCCATTTCCGTTCCTCAAATAATACACCGCAGTTCACCACAACCATAGAAATTAATACTGTGAAAAATGCCTGCTGAGAAAGCGAAAACTCCCCTGCGTTAAATAAAAATAACGCGGTACCCCCCAGGCATAAGATATATTGGAAAAGGACGTACAGGTTCAATGATACCGGAGATGGGGTGTCATATTTTTTAAAAGTCGTTACGTCAAGCTCCGGTGCCGGCCGGTAGCCTCCCAGATAGTCCGGTAGCCAGCCCGGTTTTTTGAACAGGTATTTTGCCTTATCACCCCACACTGGAATTTGTTTCATCTCCCTGGCCATTTCTGAATAATGGCTCATGTTCGCCCACACAGCATTCCAGCTATTGATAGGTTTTGTAATGCCGTAGATCGGCTTCTCCTCCTCAGCTTGAAATGTGCCGAACATACGGTCCCAGATAATCAACGACCCTGCATGATTTTTATCAATGTATTTCGGATTGCGACCATGGTGAACCCGGTGGTGGGAGGGTGTATTAAAAACAAATTCAATCCACCGGGGCAGTTTTTTTATGGTCTCGGTGTGGATCCAGAATTGGTAGAGTGTATTAAAGGCTGCGATCAGAACAAAGTCAAACGTCTTAAAACCAAGTAGTGCGATGGGCAGATTAAAAGCAAAGGTCCAGACGATTTGCAAAGAGCTCTGACGCAAAGCCACAGACAAATTGTATTCTTCACTTTGATGATGGACTACATGTCCCCCCCAGAAAAGGTTGATCTCATGACTCATTCTGTGCGCCCAGTAATAAGCAAAGTCTACGAGCAGGATCAGCGCGAGCCAGTACCACCACGTCGAGTTGTCAAGGGTGAAAGCAGAAAATTTTTGGAACAGGAATTGGTAAATGCCTATACCAAAGATTTTGAGAAACAATCCCGATAGTTGAGACGTTATTCCGCAGCTTATGTTGGCGATCGCATCCGGAAGCCGATAAAGTTTCTGATGGGTAAAACGATCTACCAGCAGTTCTATGCCGATCAGCAGGAAAAAAACAGGGATTGAGAGAACGATCGGATTTATGTTCAACTTGTTTTCTGTTTATTTGCACCCAAATTTAATAACATGACGCTAAAGATGTTCAAAGCCCTGTGGTTTCTTTCCGTGTTGGTGGTTTTGGCGAATTTACTGCTTGTTTACGCAAGTTTACCCGAACAGGTAATAATTAAGGATGATGCTCCAGGTCAGGTGTGGAGCCGGGAGTGGCTGTTTTACATCAGTGTGATAGCCATCGTCATGATTAACGTGCTGGTCTATCTTTTCAAGAGAATGTTTCCGGAAGCGGAAGAACTGCGTGCATGGTTTCATGGCCTGGTAATCACAATCAATATTTTCCTGATAATTTCACTTCAGGCTATCAATGTGTACAACAGCGCTGAAAAATATGATCACGATCGCATGATATTTTTTATCGCGGGGAGCCTAAGTCTGATCCTTCTTTGGGCGGCTATTTGGCCCATTTACCGGCTATATCAAAAAATATTCATTAAACAAATTGTTTGATCACCCACTATTTATCCACAGATAATCAAGATGTTATAACTATTTGGTTTATCATAATATTTAAATCCGGCATCAGGCTAAATGATGGGTTTCATCCTAAAAATTGCTTTATTAGTGCCGATTCAATATTTTTTTAGCTATTAGTTGATTTTTTAATCTATTGTCCTGATCGGTCAATCCTGGTAAGTATGGCAAAATCTGACAAATCACCTTCGGTGTTTGAATATAATGAAGCGAGCATAAAGTCGCTTGACTGGCGTGAGCACATCCGTTTACGTCCGGGAATGTATATAGGGAAATTAGGCGATGGCTCCTCCAAAGATGATGGCATATATGTACTGGTCAAAGAAGTAGTCGATAACTGTATCGATGAACACATGATGGGTTATGGAAAGGTAATCGAAGTAAAGATCACGGAATCAAAAGTACTCGTGAGGGACTATGGCCGGGGTATCCCTTTGGGAAAAGTAGTGGATGTCGTTTCCAAAATAAATACCGGAGCAAAATATGATTCCGGCGCCTTTCAAAAATCAGTGGGTTTAAACGGTGTCGGTACCAAGGCGGTCAATGCATTGTCGAATTATTTTAAGGTACAAGCCTTCCGCGAAGGACAAACCAAAATAGCAGAGTTCAAAAAAGGAATTCTGGTCAGCGATCCGAAAGCTGGCAAAACAGAAGAAAAGAACGGAACACTCGTTGAGTTTGCTCCTGATGAATCCATGTTCAGGCATTACCACTTCATCCCCGAATACCTGGATGACCTGATGTGGAATTACGCTTTCCTGAACGCAGGACTTACCATCAATTACAACGGACGCAAGTTCTATTCAAAAGATGGGTTGCTTGATTTGTTAAAACAGAAAAGTAATGTGGAAGAGCTGCGCTACCCCATTGTCCATCTGAAGGGTGAGGATATTGAAGTTGCCTTGTCTCACGGCAGTCAGTATGGTGAAGAATATTATTCATTTGTCAACGGACAAAATACAACACAGGGGGGTACTCACCTTGCTGCTTTCCGTGAAGGGTTGGTGAAAGGAGTACGCGATTTCTATAAAAAGGATTACGATGCCTCGGATATCAGGGCCAGTATTATTTCTGCTATTGCCATCAGGGTGCAAGAACCCGTGTTCGAATCCCAGACAAAAACCAAACTGGGTTCCATTAATATTGCACCAGAAGGTGTCAGCATTCGGAATTTTGTGGTGGATTTTGTTTCGAAAGAACTTGAAATTTATTTGAATCAAAATCCGTCCATGGCGGATGCGCTCCTCAAGCGAATCCTGCAGTCAGAACGTGAGCGCAAAGAGATCGCGGGCATCAAGAAACTGGCCAATGAGCGGGCAAAGAAGGCGAATCTCCACAATAAAAAACTTCGCGATTGCCGTTTTCACTTCGATGATAAAAATGAAAAAGGGGTTGAATCCATGATCTTCATTACAGAAGGGGATTCAGCCAGCGGGTCCATCACCAAGTCAAGGGATGTAGGGACGCAAGCGGTGTTTAGTCTGAGGGGAAAACCGTTGAACTGTTACGGACTAACCAAGAAAGTAGTCTATGAAAACGAGGAGTTCAACCTTCTCCAGCATGCCCTTAACATCGAGGATGGATTGGAAGGCCTTCGCTACAATCAGGTCATCATAGCAACCGATGCAGATGTGGATGGAATGCACATTCGTCTTTTACTGATGACGTTCTTCCTTCAATTCTTTCCCGATCTTGTTAAAGCCGGACACGTGTTTATACTGGAAACCCCTCTTTTCAGGGTTCGCAATAAAAAGCAAACCATCTATTGTTACAGCGAGGGCGAAAAACAGAAGGCAATGACAGCCCTGGGGGGAAAGGTGGAGATCACACGCTTCAAAGGTTTGGGAGAAATTTCACCGGACGAATTCGGTGGATTTATCGGTGAGAACATCAGACTTCAACCCGTCATCCTTCACGACAGTAATCTGCACAAGATTCTTGAATTCTACATGGGTAAAAATACCCCTACGCGCCAGGAATTTATTATTGATAACCTCCGGGTAGAACTCGACAAGGTCGATAAGGAAGACGAAGAGAAAATTGTTCTGGAAGAACAAGAGGAATAAAGTTGAACACAGGAAATCAAATCCAATTACACGCAGGGCACAAAGAAGGCACAGCGTTGCACAAAGTAATTTTTTTTTTGGGGATCATTCAGTGAAATTTTTGATAGTTGATTTTGAGCCAACGAGAATTAAACTGGCAAATCGGGCAGCGTGCACAAAAAGAAGGGCGAGGTTACAAAGCATTTCTTTGTGATTCTCTGGTACGCCACGAGGCGTGTGTTAAATATACGTAATGGATGAAAAAGCCATATAACCAAATTTGCTGTTCGGGTTAAAGTACCTCTGAGGTATGGGGAAGTAATGAACCATGCTGAGTTCAGAGAGTTACGTTCCTGTAAGCTGCTGTAGTTA
>JBDSIM010000196.1:0-2847 GCA_039917935.1 Cyclobacteriaceae bacterium
AGAAACGTGACATCATATTTCCCACTGAAATCTGGCGCATCACCTTTATCGCCCCCCTCAAACCGGAACCCCTGACCATGCACTGCCCGAAAGGGAAGATGATAATCCTTCTTGTAATTCTTCGAAAATGTTCCCGTTAGCGAGTCTCCACTGATGCGCGCTTTTATATCCGCATCAAAAACGTGAAGAACAATGTTAATTGAATCCTCTTTAACGTAAACTTCATCCAGCAACAACCGCTCTGCTGCGTTGATGAGATAAAAGTGATATCCCCCTTTTTCATTTCTTGTGACCTCCAGGTTGAAGGGCAACTGCTGCGCCTGAATTTCAACTACAGCCCTCCAGATTCCGGTTTTTAAAGCATTTGAGATTTCCGCCTCGGGTTTGCAAGCTCCAAAAACCATTAAAATTAACCCAACCATCAAAAAACGGTTCATGCTTGTTCTTTATGTGAGAACAAAACACAATAATGCGAGAAATGATTTACAATTTTGGGCAAGGGTTAAATATTACCATAAACCATTCTAAACTTTCTAGTTGGGCCAATTAAGGGACATTAAAATTCTTGAGCTTGCTTCGGTACTTGCCGGACCAGGGGTAGGCCAGTTTTTTGCCGAGCTGGGTGCCGAGGTTATTAAAGTAGAAAATTTGAAAACTGCGGGAGATGTCACCAGAAGCTGGAAGTCTCCAACAGAAAAAACAGACGATCGGTCTGCTTATTTCTGTGCTGTTAATTGGGGGAAACAATCGATCGCACTGGATTTGGCTACCGAGGAGGGTCGTGAAATTGTTTACAAACTAGCTTTGTCGTGCGACATTGTTATTGCCAGTTATAAGCCGGGTGATGCTGAAAAATTGGGCGTGGATTATACCCGTTTATCAAAGAATCATCCGGGTTTGATTTATGGCCAGATCACGGGTTACGGATCACATAACCCAAGGGTTGGTTATGATGCGATAATTCAGGCGGAGGCGGGGTTTATGTCCATGAATGGCGAGCCAGGCGGGAAGTCACTGAAGATGCCGGTGGCATTGATGGATATTTTGGCGGGACATCAATTAAAGGAAGGGCTGCTGCTGGCTTTGCTCGAAAAAGTCCATACTGGCAAGGGGAAACTCGTGGAAGTTTCCTTATTACAGGCAGCTATTGCGTCGCTCGCGAATCAGGCTACAAATTTTTTATTAACACAAAAATTACCTCAGAAACAGGGGTCCGCGCATCCTAATATTGCCCCTTACGGCGATGTATTTTTCACAGCGGATGGGAAGGAAATTTTACTGGCCGTCGGGACGGATTATCAGTTTGGCCAATTACTCAATATACTCAATATTGGCGAGATTTCTAAGGATTTTCGCTTTAAAACCAACGTTCTGCGAGTGCAAAACCGCGCGTCTCTGAATGACCACATTGCCCATGCCATCAGCGGTTTTCAGGCCGTGGATCTGATGGCGTCATTAAATAAAAGTCTGGTGCCTGCCGGCCTTATCCGGAATGTGGAAGAAGTGCTTTCTGAGAGAGAGGCATTACCGCTTCTATTGTCATCGGGGGGATTAGAAGGGCTCAAAACTTACGTGGCAAATCCGGATGAAAACGACAATGCCCACTTTCTACCACCTCCACGTCTGGGCGAACACACAGTATCTATTCTGAAGCGACTGTTGAATCTAAGCGCCAATGACATCCAAAGCCTGTTTTCCAAAGGAATAATAGTCTAGTTATTAAATGTTTTCAGGCCCTAAGAACCCCAATTTTCGGGTTTTATGGCTGTTTTGACTGGAAAATGCAAAAAAGTGGTTTAAAGTGGTTGAAAGTGGTTTAAAATTGCTATGTTTGCTTAGGAGGAAAAGACAACAACCACTACCCGTCTATGACTTTCTTCACCAGTGAATATGAATGTAAGCTTGACTCAAAAGGCAGGTTGGTGCTACCTGCCCGGATCAAGGCCCAGCTCCCGGAAAACGGGGGAAATGAGCTTGTGATACGACGTGGTTTTGAGCCATGCCTCACATTGTATCCGATGGTGGAATTCCGGAAAGTGTTCTCAAAAATTTCAGGATTGAATGAATTCAATGAAGAGTACAGGAAGTTGCAGCGCAATTTTTTATCCGGTGTTGTAACGGTTGAGCTGGATAACAACGGCCGCTTCCTGATACCAAAGAACATGCTCGCTTATGCGCGAATCGATAAAGATGCTATGCTGGTGGGTATGGGTAATAAGGTGGAGGTCTGGAGCCCACCCATTTATGAAAAGCAAATTATTCAGGATCCGGGTGAATTGTCAAAGCTGGCAGAGAAGTATTTGAGTGAGTAAGTTGTTTCTAAAAAACTTTGATTTGGCAGGTCGGGATAGGTTTCGAAGTTCATTGATAAACGGTTGTAGTTCATGCCCGCAGGCTGAAGAAAAATTGGACACGAAATGAGTGTGTATCATAAACCTGTCATGTTAGACGAATGCATCCAGGCACTGCAGATTCAACCAGACGGGATCTATGTGGACGCGACATTTGGAGGAGGCGGACATAGCGTTGAAATACTAAAGCATCTGAAAGAAGGAAGGTTAATTGCCTTCGATCAGGATGATGATGCAAGAATAGAGGCCGAGAAAATAAAGAGTCGTTCTTTTACATTTTGCCAGGCAAATTTTATGCACCTGAAAAGGTATTTAAAGTTTCAGGGTGTAACGAAAGTCAACGGAATATTGGCGGATCTGGGAATATCCTCCCATCAGATCGATTCACCGGAACGCGGATTTTCGACTCGCTTTGATGGACCGCTGGATATGAGAATGGATAAATCGATCACTCAGAATGCAGCCATTGTACTGAATACATATCCGGAAGAAGCTT
>JBDSIM010000197.1:0-4249 GCA_039917935.1 Cyclobacteriaceae bacterium
AGTGCCGAAGACCGGGTTTAACCACCCCCGTTGCGCCTTAGCGGCGTAACGTCCCCTCCTTGGAAAAAGGAGGGGAATTTTTATTTTTTTTTGCGGCCCTTCAACCTCCACGCTTATGGCACGCGCCCGATATCTCCCGATATCTGTAATTTACTCGAGACTCTCCGTGACCTTTAGCACACTTTCAGAAAGCACGTCACGACTTCATATTGCCAACATCTGCAGTCGCGCAAAACAAAACAAATTCCTCCGCGTAACTTTGTGATTTGCATTTTGTATTTCTAAGCCTTCCATAGGGTGAGGTGTGAGATGCTCTAATAAATCCGGATAAATTAATACACCTCAGTGATTCGCCCGGTCTAATGCGCATCCGTGTGCGAGACAGCGCCTGCGCTTCACATAACTTTCCTGTGGCACACATTCCTTGATTACCATAACCCCCCCGGTTAAAACCAGGTTTCAACCGGGGGTTACTAAATTTTTCACCCCTACGGGGTTCCGTGATCTCGATCGAAGTATAATCCGTGCTTGACCTTTCAAGGTACTTTGAACGTCAATCAACTTCAAATCTGAAACTGCTAAACTTGAAACATCAAACTTTTAATTCTAACCTCATGACATAATCGTTCATCCAATACGGACCGACGGGAACATCCTCTTCCCTTAGGATACGAAAACCCAACTTTTCGTAAAAAGTCCGCGCCGGATTAAATCGATTTACATTGAGATCCAGGCAAAAAATATGATCTTTCCTCATCCTGCTTTTCACTTCTTCAATCAGGATTTTGCCATATCCTTTTCCGTGTGATTCCGGGAACACATATATTTTGTGGAGTTTATAAATAGTGACATCCTCTTTTCTTAGACCAAAAGAAGCGAATCCATGATAACCAGTTTCGTCCTGCACAAGGAGAAAGGTTTCGGAACCATCGGACATTGCTTTACTGAGCGTTTCCACTGAGTAAATTTCATCCAGCATGTATCGGATCTGTTCGGATGGAAGAATAGGCGAATAGGTTGGCCACCAGGTGTTTTCAGCAATATGGGTAATGGCGGGAATGTCCTTTTCGTTGGCTACATGGATATTAAACATGCTTAAATTTAGAATTTAGCGGGATTTTTTAGGCAGATTGTTTTCAACCTTTATATTTGCACTTCCTTTTCGGAAAGGGTCAAAAGATTGGAATCATTCGTTTTTTTGAATGCTAACGATACTAGAGGTGGGTGAGAGGCTTAAAACCATCCGCCAGTTGTCGGATAAACTGTCGTACGGGTGTTTAAAAATGATATTTAAGAATTAATGATACTGGAGAGGTGGGTGAGAGGCTTAAACCAGCAGTTTGCTAAACTGTCGTACGGGTCAAACCGTACCGGGGGTTCGAATCCCCCCCTCTCCGCGTTTCTAGTTTGTCTTTGTCTAAACATCTTCACAGGTTGGGTCCGATAGCTCAACTGGATAGAGCATCAGTTTTCTAAACTGACGGTTGCGAGTTCGACTCTCGCTCGGATCACATTATAACTAAGAGGCTGATATTCAGCATCTTAGTTATAATATTTTAAAGTGATCAATTAACTATTTTTCTCTAATGCCACGCGGCAGAACTCCACGCATTTGGCCACTTCCTTAATGGCATCAGAGCCTTGGGGAACCGCATATTCCATCTCAACGGTGGCAGGAAATTTATACTTGTTCTTCCTCATGAGTTGCAGAATCTCTGTTATGGGAGTATCTCCCTGACCCCAGGGCATATTATCGCCACCGTTGGCTTTCGACTTTCTATCTTTCAAGTGCATGCTATAAATGTGTTCATGCTTGCTTTCTAATAACGGTATTGGATCAAAGCCGGCAGCTACATAATGGCCCACGTCACAATTAAGACCATTATACTTCGCTTGTGACAGAGCCTCATCCCATGATGTAATGGTTTGTTGCAAGTGTCCGTGATAAGCAACAGCAATCTTATGCTTATCGGCAATCATTCCAAGCCGTTTACTATGGGCTGCATCATTGGGAATTTCTACGGTAACGTGGCTTGCACCCAAAACTTTGGCTACTCTTAACGCGTAATCGATCTCTGCATCGGAATTTTTTTCACTCAATGCACTCGGCTTCCAGGCATAAATACTCACGCCAGCATCCTTGTACATCTTTTTCAACTGAATGAATTTATCCATGGAAACGGTGGATCGCCAATCCGCAATCTGTTTGGCTTTGGCTGTTTGCTCCTCCTGAGAAAGTTGTTGCCGCTGCGCTCCTGGCATTGCAGGTTCAGTATTCATATTTGGTGCGCCTGCGAAGGCTTCCGCTGTGGTACCCATGAGTTCAATTGCACTGATATTACAATCAATGCAATACTTGAGGATCTGTTCAGCGTTACCTGGTAAACTCCGGAAGGAGTAAGTGATCGCGCCAATCTGTACCCCGTTAAATTTTGAATTAGGCTTGCCTAAATTTTTAATAATGGCAGGTGCACCAAAGGATGTGGTATTGTATGCAAATGCCATACCCGTCATGGCCGCAGCAGTTCTCCCTATGAACTGACGACGCGACAAAGCGGTTACTTTTTTATTGACATGTTCTTTCATAAAAATTTGGTTCAGTTGTCTTCCTTAATAATGCTCGATCAGTTTCTAATATAGCCTTTTTATGCATTTTTATTGTATTCCGGATGTGAATAGGAAGGTTTGGTTATTTGTACGGCAGAAATATTACCCGCCTGGGATTTTTTTGCAATTCTTAAATCTCTGACGCTAACCGCTGTGTCAGAGTAAAATTGCCTTTAGATAAGTAACGAGCAGATTAAACTCTGAAGGTTTGGTAATAAAATGTGAAACGCCTAGTTTAAAGAACTGACCAAATTCACTTTTATGCGTGCTGGTTGAATAAATAATAATGGAGATGTCCTTCCATCTCGGGGAATTCTTAACGATTTGCAGGAATTCCTTTCCATCCATCTTAGGCATATTGACATCCAAAAAAATATACTTTGGTAATGGAGAAAGGGTTTCTAAAAGGGCTAAGCTTTTATTTCCATCCTGGGCAGTCAGGCAGGTAATACCGGGAACAACCATCGCGGCAGCCTCTTGAAAAATTTCCAAATCATCTTGATCATCATCCACCAGGAGAATTGTCATCGCATAAGTTGTATAATTTTGTCAACGGGAAAGTCCGTTCACTAATCTGGCCGTGAGCGGGACAATTTACAGAATTGCTGGTAACGATATATCATTCGGGAAGAGTTATTGCTAATTTGCGCCAGCTTTGGGAATAAGAGGGAATCGAATCTTGTTTTATTAGCTTTTGTTTGGTTTCTTGCGGCCCCGTAAATCGGGAAACTACAGCCAACATTTACTCATGGGTAAAAGGAGGGATAGTTTAGGAATGGGACCGTGAAAGATTAAAAGGTTAAGATTTAAGACACTTTTTATATCTTTGGTTCCATTAAACCGGAACCTTCCGGTTGGTAAAATTAAGTTCGGGGTGTAGCACAGTCCGGTAGTGTACCTGGTTTGGGACCAGGGGGTCCCAGGTTCGAATCCTGGCGCCCCGACTTCGCCCGCCATAGCTTAAACTATGGCGGGCGTTATTGTGTAAAGTTGATTTCAGTCTAAAATGTTGGAGCGGGCTTCGTCGGGCGAGGCCCGACAAATCCTTTCGAAAATTATTTATGCATTTTGTTTACATTCTCCGATGTTCAGACGAAACTCTTTATACAGGATGTACGTCAGATCTTGATGAACGGCGACTTCGACACAATTCCGGTGCAGTTCCTTCCACCAAATTAAGACTACCTGTTGCACTCGTTACATACATTGCATTTACGGACAAATACAAAGCGTTTGAGTTTGGAAAATATCTCAAGGGTGGCTCGGGCAGGGCTTTTTTAAAGAAACGCTTTATTTAACAGTTCTTAATATTAAAAAGCTTCCCGCCATTAGCTCTGCCTCATGACTTCAGCGGGCTGTGGTTGGTCACACTCCTTTACTGTGTGCCCCATCTCTACCAAAAAATAGTTTATCGTCAATTCTTTTTTTCTGTCGGAAGTGATCCCTCATATGCATTTCAGCGAACTGGAGCCATTCTAACGCGTTAAAAAAGCGCAACCCGGGGTGTTCGGTTTTACCAGGTAATTTTTGAAAATCAAATGTAAAAAAGAGCTCATTTACTTCATCTTTAATCAATACCAGACTTTGCAACAATCCATACTTACTTTGGGGTTGTCTTATGCTGGAATTTGTGGCGGCGCCT
>JBDSIM010000198.1:0-13550 GCA_039917935.1 Cyclobacteriaceae bacterium
ATCGGTTACGTATGTGTACAGATTGATGAAATAATCAGGCGAGTCTGTTGAGCTTTGGAGAGGAGGGGTCGACCGGGCGTTTTGGAGAAATCAAGGAATGTGTGCCCCAGGAAAGTTGCGTAAAATCAGCCCCAAGGTTCTTTGTGTGCAGGACCCAACGAAACAAGAGCTCCCAATAATTTCGGGTTCGTGTGCTTTGTATCAAAAACCCTGTAGGGGCGACGCATGTTGTAACCCCCGGTTTTGCCCCTTCTTTCTTAATTTAGAATTACTTCCGGGATTAACAATTGAATGGTTGTTCCTTTGCCTTCAACAGAATCAATTTTGATAGATCCATTGAGCTTGTCGATGGTTTCTTTTACTATATACAGTCCCAGGCCTGATCCAGCCCCATCATCGGTAGCGCGGTAGAACATCCTGCAAACATTATTCAAATGTTCTTTGGCAATACCTTTACCATTATCTTCAATTCGCACCTGGGCACCCTTCTCAGTAATTTCGACATTGACTTTAATGACAGGATCTCTTCCGTTTCTATATCGGATTGAATTGGAAATAATATTATTGAGGATCACTTTCAGTCTCCATCGATCGCAGTAAAAAGGTCTTGCCTGCTGCACAGAAATAATTTTTTCGACCGTTTTTCCCGTGGGCGTAGCAAAACTCAGTTGCGTAAAAGTCTCATCAATGATAGGCTGAAAAAGGATCTCTTCACGTTTCACATCCAGCCTTGAGTTCCTTGATTGATCCAGAATTTCTTTAATGAAATGATCCTGCTGAAGGGCACTATCGTTGATCATATTAAGATAAGTATCCTTCATGCTCCCATCCTTATCCTGTTTGGCGAGATTGATCAATCCTAAAACAGATGCTATCGGTGCACGGAGATCGTGGGACACGCTGTACACAAAATTGTCGAGTTCTGTATTGCGTTTACTAAGTTCCTGGTTAGTCCTCTGCAACTTCCCCTCACCCTCTTTCCTGGTAAGAATTTCCTCATGTAATGCCTGTGTACGTTCCAATACTTTTACTTCGAGATTTTCATTGAATTCCAATAAGGTGCGTTGCGCCACTGTTCTTTCTTTTACTGTTGCCGAAAGAACGAGTGTGGATATACCCATCACTGCGATAAATATCTGAAGCAGTAGAATCGAATAATAAGGTTCCGTTAAAACAAAAGGCCCCTGATGACCGATGGTAAAATAAATAGAAAGTAAAGAAACAATCAAAACTCCCCCCATCGCTACGATCAATTCGAAGCGGAATGCAAGCCACATAAAAAAAGGAAGTATTAGGAAGGGAAGTGCACGCTGAATAGTGGTACTGAAGTATTCAACCTGAAGCAGAAAAATAATTCCGATGGTACCTATGATAAATAAGGCCACTTCGAGGGCCTTCTCGGGAGAGAACTTCAACGGAGTGTGTCTGGCGATTGATAGAATAAAGGGTGTGAAAAGCAAAACACCAACCACATTGCCTGCCCACCATGACAGACAGGTTTTTAAAATATCCACACTCGTAATTACCTCATTGTAGAAGAGCACGGCGGTTCCTGACAAAGCGCCGGATAAACACATGAATATGGCAACAAATAAAAACTGAAAGGTATTCTTGGAGGTTTTGAAGGGATAGTCATCCCTGATCCAATGTTTGATAAGCTGATTGCCGATCAAGGCCTCGCAAGTATTTGCAATGGCTGTAATGGAAGAGATGGCCATCACCGACTGAACCGGTAATGCCGGGTCACTCCAGTGAGCCATCAGATTGGCAACCAGTGAACCAATGGTAATCCCAGGCCATGCCGATCTTCCCCATAAAATTATTAGGGCAAAAGCAATTCCGGACGGAGGCCAGGTTGGCAGGGCACTACTCCCTTCAAACGTCAAAAAATACCCCAGGCTTGCGGATATATAAAAAGCGGCCGCTAACAGAATGGTGCGGGCGTCAGTGTTAAGCTTAAGTTGGGATTTAAGTTTCATTTTTAAAGGACTCATTATCAGGCAAATATTCGATAAAACCGGCAGTAAATTAACCTTACCCCTTTAAACAAAAGGTATTAGCGGCAGGTGGTTGAATTGCCGGTTAAACTGACGATAATGGGATATTTCATCAGAGGAGCAACATCTTAAAGTGTGCGGTTTTCATGCGCTAAGCCGTATATTGAAACCTGAATTGACGCTTTATGGACCTGACCATTCTTTTTTCGCCTGTTGATGAATCCGTCTATGCTCACATCACCTCTCCGTCGAGTTTTTATAAAAACATCAGGCTTTTTAGCGACAAAATGCCTGAATATAAAGGTTCCCATATGGCCATCATTGGCATTAGAGAAGAACGTGGGAATCTGGACAACGTTGGTACTGCCCAGGGCGCAGATGAAATCCGAAAAAAATTATACAATCTTAAACGCGGTAACGGGTCCTACCGGATTGTCGATCTCGGAAATCTAAATATCGGGCATGACCTGAATGAAACCTATGTGCGCATAAGTGAGGTATGCCGTATGCTACTGGAAAACAATGTTCTTCCTATTCTCATAGGAGGAACCCATGATCTGGATTACGGTCAGTACTGTGGTTATGAAACCCTTGAAAAATTAGTAAGCTTTCTAAATGTTGATGCGTTTCTCGATTTGGATGACCTTGAGAAAAGTCCGGAAAACCGGAAGCATATTCACAAAATATTGTTGCACGAGCCTAACTATCTGTTCAGCTACACGCATCTTGCCTACCAAACCTACCTGATTGACCCACTATCAGTATCGTTTCTTGAAAAGCTTTATTTCGAGGCATTCCGGATCGGACAACTTCGAACAAACATTCAGGAGATAGAGCCTGCGATCAGAAATGCGGATCTCTTATCATTTGATATTACGGCAATACGTTCGTCCGATGCACCCGGGAATGCCAACGCCCAACCCTTTGGGTTAAGCGGTGAAGAGGCATGTCAGATTTGCTGGTATGCCGGACAAAATGAGAAGCTGAGTTCCGTCGGCTTCTATGAATATAATCCCAGATGGGATGATGAGCATAATAAAACAGCTTCTATCATCGCGACCATGATATGGTATTTTATTGAAGGATACTATTTCAGGAAGAAGGAACAGAATTTCCGTAGCAATGATTTTATGAAATATACCGTATCGATGCCGGTAGAACCAGAAACGCTTTCCTTTTACAAAAGTAAGTTCAGCGAAAAATGGTGGATGGAAGTACCCTACCCCGACGGGAAGGAACGTTATTCACGCAATAGTATCGTCCCCTGTAGTTATTCAGATTATCAGACAGCAATCAAAGGAGAGGTGCCAGAAAGATACATCAGCACAATTGCCAAATTAATTTAATGAATTACACAACATTGTTTAACTGCTCTTTCATTTTTTCCAGTTCTTCCTTCATCACGACTACATGCTTCTGAATTTCTGCATCATTCGATTTTGATCCTATCGTGTTGATCTCCCGACCTAGTTCCTGAGCGATAAATCCTAATTTTTTTCCATTCGACTGAGGCTCCTTCAAGGCATCCATGAAATAGTCAAGGTGTGATTTTAACCGGACCTTCTCTTCATTGATATCCAGTTTTTCAACATAAAAAATAATTTCCTGCTCCAATCTGTTGGTGTCAAACCCTTCTTCACCGAAAAAAGAAGTAACATTATTTTTAAGGCGGTCACGAATACGGTCCACGCGTTTTGGGTCCAATTCCTTCACAGTTTCAAGACTTCTTTCAATCACCTGGCAACAATTTGCCAGCATTGAACCCAAAACTTTGCCTTCATCCAAACGGAAACTCTCGCATTTTTTTAAAGCCTCAACCAGCAAACCTTTTACCCTGATCCAAACGTCCTCTCCAGCTTGTTCCTTCATACTGCCCTGAATAACATCCGGTGAATTCAAAGCAAGTTCAAAGAGGCTTTCATAGGGCGCATAAACTTTATCCGCAAGTTTTTTTAATTGGGCATAGTATGCTGAAAACAAGGGTTCATCGTAGCTTTGTCTGGTTACCCCATCGGAAAGCTTTTCATATTCAATAGATACCGAAACCTTTCCGCGTTCCAACTTTTCACTGATGAGATTTCTAACCTCCAGTTCTTTATCGGAAAAAATTTTAGGCAATCTTAAATTGAGGTCGAGAAATTTTGAATTCAGGCTTTTGACTTCTACGTAAATCTGGGATTGTCCATCATCTGCTGATGCTTGTCCGAAACCTGTCATTGATTTAATCATGTAAAAACTTTTTAAAATAATCCATATCACGCGTCCGGGTTTAGCTCGGCTGATTACAAGCAAGCCTGAACCACGCATCATTAAACGATCTTATGCAAAATTGGCAAATGCAGGAGAATCAGAAATCAAATCCCAGTGTCAGAAAAGCACGCGGCTTGCCAACGCTGTAATTTTCAACAGGCCAGGCCAAATCAAATTTTACGTAATAGCTGAAGACAACCGTACGCGCTCCCAAGCCATAACTGTATAGCCATGGGTTGAGGTAATTTTTTATTTTGGCTTCAAATGGACCATTCCTGATTACATTATAGCTCACACTTGTTTCAGAAGTAAAAGGTGGTTTACCTGACCAACTGGTTCCAATATCATAAAACGCTGTGAACTGTAAATTCCGGAAAAAGTTTGAGGCAATAGGTCCATTGGTTAATGCCCTGATCAGCGGTACACGTAATTCTGCATTGAAGAGCATCGCGCTGTTCCCAAAAAGCGTCGCGTAGTCAAACCCCCTTAGATTGGTAGCATATTCAACGAAGAGAATATCCTGTGTCTCAGCCTGCACGCCGAGTGGATTCGGCTGACCCTCACTTGTGTTTCCTTCTAGAATAGTTTTGTTAAACAACCAGTTGTCCATACCTCCAAGTAAAAATTTCTTTGGGGCTGGCCCGAAAAATGTGCCTGCAAAACCTCTGACGGCAAACACGATTTCCCTATATACTTTTTGATAGTGCCTTACATCAATGGAAGCGCGGCTGAAGCTAAGCTGTTGATTACTGATTCCCTGGTGATGGGTCAGACTGATCTTGGCACGTGTACCCTCCATCAGATTCATGCCGGTGGTCACAGAGTTATCATACACTATTTCGCTTTTCGCCCCGGCATAAAAACGGTTGGTGGATATAGCGGAGGGAGGATTCACTGGAAAAGGTTGCTCGCCAAGGTCTACGGAAGTTGCCACCAAACCAAAAGGTTTTAAGGAAACCCGTAAACGATCAGTAAAAGGAATTGACGCCCCCACTTCAAATCTGTGCAAGGTATATTTATAAGCATTTTGGGGATCCCACCGAATGGCCTTGCGATCGAATCTGGCAATGAAATCCATAAAAGATGGAAGATATTCGAATTCAGCAAAAAAATCACCCTGTTTTAAGTCAAGCGTTGACATGATTCCGCCATGAAAACGATAATTTTCAAGCATGTCGTTCATCTGGGCTTCCAGTAATACGCCCATTCCGCGCAACGGATCTACCAGAAGTGAGGCGACGAGATTGTCTTTCAAAAATTTGGATTCATAGGGGAAAGGTCCTGTGATCCTGCTTTTCTCGCGGGCCTTCATGTATCGCGTAAGAAACGATTCACTGGGCTGATTTTGTTTGACTGCCTCATCTTCAAATTGATAGTTATCCGTACTGACCGCAGCTGGCTCTTTGACTGGCGCATCAAACTGATAGTTGTCAGTATTTACTTCACCATTGATACGCTTCAATGAATCTGAAGCAGTATCAGGTGTAATATCAAGTGTGTTCTGCGAAACGATTGAATCTTTTTCAGGCTGGTTTTCTTTTAAACGCGAGTTGAGCAGATCTTTGATGCTCATGTTCTTGTTTTCTTCCTGTTTTCTTCGCTCTCGAATTACCCTGGCTTGTTGTAATTCTTTCCGCCGGGTGGCAGGGGTAAATACCTGCCTGTTAAAGTTGAAATTTTTGTTAATAAAAATATCCTGTTTTCTGTCTTTAGTAGTGACAAATGCCAGGGTATTAGTAGTGAAATTCACATCAAAATCTTTAATACTTGACGTGTAATTTGTAACCTGGGAATAAATCCCTGTTGGGCGGTTGTACCGGAAGATATTAACGATACCACGTTGATCACTTAGATAATAGAAATTATTTTCGTCAGCAGCCTGAGGAGCAAAATCCTTACTCAGGGTATTGGTAACGCGCTTCAACAAATTCTTGGTGGTATCCAGATCAAAAACAAATAAGTTATAGGTCTCTGACAACTGGCTGAAGTCAGGAGAGCTTTTTGCGCGAAGTGTATCGGAGGTACGGTTAGAACTGAATACTACCCTATTTGTTCCAGGAATAAAACTCGGATCCAGGTCATCGTAGAGATCATTGGTTAAACGTCTCACACGGTCACGTCGTGAACTAATCAAGAATAAATCATTTCGTCCCTCAAAGTCTGCGCTTAAGACCGCCAGCCTTCCATTATCTGAAAAATTCAAACTCCTGATATTGCTGAACCGATCTAGTTCTCTGGGTAACTTTGAGCGGGTACTGAGATCATATAACCAAAACACATATTCTCCATATTTCAACCCTACCACACCCAGTGTGTTAGCATCTGCCCAACTGAGCAAAGGCAGGTTATAGTCGATTCGCTGATTGATTACTTTACTGCCTCCTGAAATAATTGTTTTATCTCTTCCATTGGCAAGCGAACGTACCTTGACAATATACCTGCCACGGTCATTTTCCGCGAATGCCATATACTTCCCGTCGGGACTTATTTTAACCGTGGTAAAAACGGTTGTTTTATTGTGCTGGTGAGTGAAAAAGGTGGAATCAGGAGGAACGATGTAAGATTGTGATACGCGGCTTTCCATTTCTGAATAGTATCTATACCATTCATTCATCAATTGCCTAAAGCTCACGCCTAGCGTAATTAAAACACTTTTTTCTTCGTTGCGAGTAATACGGGTGTAATTAAGGATATTGCCTACACTGCTTTTGCCGTATTTTTCCGCTATAAAATTCCACACAGATTGACCAGCGAGTGCAGCTTCTCTTCCGGAAAGTTTTGTAATTTTTTTTGGTTTTCGTGTTTTAATTAACTGACGGATATAATCATCCATTTCCGCGCTCCACCCTTTTGAAACATAAAGGGACGCGCCATCAACAAACCAGTCAGGAAGGTTCATGAGAATGGAGCTCTGGAAAATATCTTTTAAACTCCCCCCGAACATCATTTCATTTACCATCAGATCGGAGATCTGAAAAAGAAGTTCTTCCTTTAGTTCCTGTGCAGTGCCGACGTTAGCAACCTCCACATAAGGTTTTACAAATTCGGTTTCACCGTTGGCAGTAAATACATTTCGATTAAGACCTACATTGCTTTGCCGTAAATCTGCGAGAGAGTTGTAAAGAAAAACTTTGGTTTTAAAATAGGGAGGGTACCCTATTAAGTCAGTTATCCGGTCAAATTCACCCTCGAGAAACTCGAGCGAGTTCTGGGCAACATTCTTTCTGGCGTCATAGTAATAGACGTCAAAATTTTCGCTGCTCAGGTACTGCCAGTTAAACTGACGGTATTGGATTCTGTTTTTACCGAAAACCTCCGGTATCTGGGCCGAGGCGTCAATAAATCCTATGAAAATCAGAGCCAGGACAGGCAAAATCGCGCTTTTTAAGGCCATAGTCACTTTGGGGAATTCAATATAATCAATTAAACCGAGTAACATCCGCCTCCCTATTTATCGTTCCCTTATTTTCTATAGCGCGGATTAATACAGCAGAAAAATAAGGTGCCAAGCTCACACCTTTCGTCCCCAACCCGTTAAATATAATCAGGGGACGGTATTTGGGATGAAATCCTACAATAGGTTTTCTATCGGGCGTCGTAGGCCTGAAGCCCCATTGTTGTCCGGTAATGGTGTAAGGGAAATCAATCAGGTCATTCAGTTTGTCTGTCAATTCTGTTCTAGCTTCTTTCGTAATGCCTGGTTCTTTATCCTTTAAGTTGTAGGTGGCTCCAACCCGCCATCCCATTGCATCGTTGCCGGGCACCAGATACACCCCCCTATTTAAAATAACGTTTTTTTCCCGGTCACATTGCACCGAAAGTGTTTCTCCTTTTAAGGGAATGATGGGAAAGTGATTAAACCATCGGTTAAACATGTTGTGAACACCCTGACAAAATATAATTTTTTCGGCGGTAATGTTGTGGTAACAAACGGAATTTTCCCGGATCTCCAATGCATTCTGGTCAAAATTTTGCTCCTGAAAAGCTCCTATCGAGACAAGATACGTCCTTACCGCATCCAGGTAGGTTGGCGTCTCCACAAAACCTGTTTTTTTAAGGGTCACTCCCCCGAAGGGATCCTTCACATTTTCTCTAAAGCCCGAAGTAACCGATATGGTTTCAATAAAATCTCTGTAGATTTTGTCAGCACTTCTGCCCATCCATTCGTTCTGTTCCTCCACAGAACGGAACGGCCGAAACAATGGCGTGGGGTAATAAAATTTCACACCGGTGAGTTGTTCAGCTTCGCGGTAAAATGTATCTAATGCAGAAAATACCTCATCCGCGAGCCATGTTTTTGCCATATTCTTGCCGGTAACAGGGTTATAAAGTCCAGCAGCAATGATGGAAGAGGTATTTTTCGCACGCTCATCAAAGACCAAAACTTTATACCCACGCTTACTCAGTTGTATCGCTATCGCAGATCCCGCAAGGCCCTGGCCTACAATAATGTAATTCACATCTGCAGTAGTGTTCAAGGACTAAAAATGAAACAAAAAATTGGGCTGATGCAAAAAAGCCACCTATTTTTGATCAAATTCTGCCGATGATCCACGTTCAATCTTTTGTTTTCAATTCTTTCCAGGAGAATACCTTCGCATTATTTGATGAAACAAAAGAGTGCATAATCGTTGACCCGGGTTGTTCTGACGATGAAGAAAGAAGACAGCTCAAATCGTTTATTGAGCACCAGCAATTGAAGGTAAAATTACTGCTGAATACGCATTGTCACATAGACCATGTGTTGGGCAATTCTTTTGTCAAGGAAACCTATAAAGTCAACCTTCTGATTCATCCAGCAGAAAAACCAGTGTTAAAAGCCGTGGAGGTCTACGCGCCCGGATATGGATTTCCGCTATACCGTGATGTTTCCCCGGATGGGTATCTTGATGATGGAGATTATATTAAGTTTGGCAACCAATCTCTGCTTGTATTATTTGTTCCCGGGCATTCCCCGGGCCATGTGGCATTTTACGATGTGAAAAACCGGATACTGTTGGGTGGCGATGTCTTATTTTATAACAGCATTGGGAGGACGGACATGCCGGGGGGCAATCATGAAGAGTTGATCAATAGCATTCAAACCAAATTTTTTAGTTTACCCGACCATGTGAAGGTTTATCCCGGGCACGGTCCTGAAACCACTATTGGCTTTGAAAAGAAAACGAATCCTTTTTGCGCAGTCAATAATATCAACATCGAATAAGCCTTTTCCGAGCCGGATCCATACTCATGAAAAAACACTTGCCCAATTTTCTTACGAGTTGCAATTTAATTTGCGGATGCCTGGGCATTGTATTCGTTTTGGAAGGGAGGGGCGTACCGGCGGCTTACCTCGTATGGTTAGCTTGCGTATTTGATTTCTTTGATGGATTTGCTGCCAGAATGTTGAAGGTCCATTCACCTGTAGGCAAAGAACTTGACTCGCTTGCTGACGTCATAAGCTTTGGTGTGCTCCCTGCTCTGGTTATGTATAAAATGATCGGGGCTTCGTCAAGCTCAGCAATTTTACCTTACGCCGGCTTTATGATCGCAGTTTTCTCCGCTCTGAGACTCGCTATCTTCAACGTGGATGAAACCCAAAGTGATTCTTTCAAGGGTTTAAACACACCAGCCAACACCTTATTTATTACGTCCCTTCCCCTCCTTTCAGATCATGTAGGCACGTGGTTGTACCAACCCGTGGTTCTGGTGGCCATTACCTTCATATTTTCAGTATTACTCGTTTCCAGAATCGAGATTTTCGCTCTTAAATTCAAAAATTTTTCATGGCAGGAAAATAAATTACGATTTACCTTTCTGCTCCTATCAGTATTACTACTGGTTAGCCTGCAAATACTGGCAATTCCCATCATCATAATACTGTACATTGTTTTGTCGTTAATAGATAATACGGTTAGGGATAGGAAATCATTGAAAAACCCTTGATATCACTGAAAAAAATCTGGTTGTTGTGTATTGGTTGGTGCTTTTCATTAGCCGTCTGCGCACAGGAGTCTGTTTTACAGACCGGAGCCTGGTACAAATTTGCCATTGAGAAGCCCGGGGTATATAAAATATCTTATGACCTGCTGCGCAAGATGGGCGTGGATCCCACTAAAATAGATCCTCAAAATATTAAAATATTTGGTCATGGCGGAGGTATGCTCCCACAATCCAATGACGTCGCCCGACCAGATGATTTAACGCAAAACGCTATTTTTGTTGAAGGTGAAACAGATGGCGTCTTTCATAAGAATGATTACATCCTTTTTTATGCTGAGGGCGCGGATAAAGATTCATATGATGTTTCGCGGGATGTGTTCTATCATCAAAAAAATCTTTACAGCGATAAGAATTTTTACTTTCTCAACATCGGCGAAGATGCGGGAAAACGCATTTCCAGCGTTGGTACCATGGATGGCAATTTTCCCCTGATTAACACCTTTGAGGATTACGCATTTCATGAATTAGATGAGTTCAATGTTGAGCACTCCGGGCGTGAATGGTTTGGAGAAAAATTCGGCCTTACACTTTCTTACACTTTCAACTTGAACCTTTCTGGAATCGCCTCCGGTTCCCCGATTAAAATAATTTCTGATGTTTTAGGTCAGACTTATACGGATGCCACCTTCCGCTTACTTTTAAATAATGTTTCCGTAGGAGAACAAAAAATCCTGCCGATTCCCAATGGACGGTATTCTGTAAAAGGCTTGCACAAACGCGATACCTTTTCTGTGGCTGCCGCCGATGTAAACGCTATAAACAGGTCGTCCCAGGAAATAAAATACGAATTTTTGAAAGGGTCTGGTTTCTCCCAGGGGTACCTTGATTATTTTCTCTTGCAGGTCAGGCGAAATCTTTCCTTGTATGAACATCAAACTATTTTTTTGTCGAAGGAATCTCTGCTCAACCCGGTGTCAACATTTTTAATAACGCAGGTTACACAAAACGTAACTGTCTGGGATATCACAGATCATTATGACGTCAAATTTCAAGTGTGCACGATAAATGCGGATCTGGCGACGTTCTCGACTCAAACGGATCAACTTAAAAAATTTATTGTGTTTGATAACACTTTTCCACAGCCTGTCTTTGTATCCCGTGTAGAGAACCAAAATATTCGCGGGCTAACAACACCCAATTTACTCATCATTGCCCATACCGCGTTTGAAGGCGAGGCTTACCGCCTGGCTGCACACAGGGAGGCTCACGATAACTGGTCAGTACAGGTTGTTACAACGGAACAGGTATTTAACGAATTTTCAAGTGGGCGTCAGGATGTTTCGGCTCTCCGCGATTTCGCCAGGCATTTGTGGGACAAAAACCCTGATGCGCTAAAGGCTATCCTGCTTTTCGGAAAAGGATCCTATGACTATAAAGACCGTGTTCTAAACAATACCAATTTTGTTCCGACCTACCAGTCCCGAAACTCGCTTCATCCTTTGCAGACATATTCCTCTGACGATTATTTTGCCTTTCTGGAAAACGGAGAAGGAAACTGGGGCGAGTCGCCTGCACAACATCATACTTTAGACGTAGGCATAGGAAGGTTACCAGTTACGACGGCTCAAGAGGCCCAAAATGTTGTGGACAAGATTATTGATTATGACACGAATCAAAAAACATTTGGAGCGTGGAGAAAAAAGATAGTTTTTGTTGCCGATGATGGGAACACGGAAGATGGATTCACGAGCTTACACCAATACCAGGCTGATCAGCTTGCCAATATCATTGAAGAAAATAAACCCGCGTTTGATACCCGAAAAATATTTATGGGCTCCTATAAAAAAAATACCCAGCCCAATGGGGAAACCGTTCCCGGAATGGCGGACGATATAAAACGTTCTTTTGATCAGGGTGCGTTGATCATTAACTTCACGGGACATGGTTCGGAAGTTGTTTGGACAGATGAACGCATCCTTACCGATAAAACCATTGCAGCGCTTACCAATGACAAGTATCCTTTCATGGTCACCGCAACCTGCGAATTTGGGAGGCAAGACGACCCGCAAAAAATTTCCAGTGCTGAGTTGATTGTTACCCTTAAAGATGCCGGGGCTATAGGATTGGTTACTACTGCGCGCCCTGTAAATGCGACTACGAACTTCAATCTCAATGAGGCTTTTTATCAATCTCTTTTCGAACAGTCATCAGCCGGATACGCTACGATTGGTGAAGTGTTTCTGAAAACAAAAAACAATAGCACAAGCGGAGTGGCCAACAGAAATTTTTCATTGATTGGAGATCCTTCCATGGTATTGGCTCTTCCCGGCTATTCGATTGATGTGACAGAAATGAAAACCGCTACTGGTTCCGATACCTTGAAAGCACTTTCCACGGTTATTGCGAAGGGGATTGTGCGGGGTCCCGGAGGCGAAAGATTGAATTTGTTCAACGGAACTGTTCAGGCTACACTTTTTGACAAGGCAGTTGAATTTGTAACTATTGGAAGGAATAATCCGGCCTTTGCCTACAATCAATGGGATAATGCGTTATTCAGGGGTCAGGCAACTGTTAAAGATGGCGGGTTTGAATTCACTTTCATCATGCCAAAAAACATAGGCTATCAGATGGGCAGCGGAAAATTCAGCTTGTACGCTTACGATACTGGGACAGGACTAGATGCCAAAGGTGTCAATAGCAGTATCAATATCGGTGGCACAGAGGCAGACATTGCCGCAGATAATACCCCACCGGAAATTCAAATCTTTATGGGTGACACAACTTTTGTCAACGGTGGTGTCACTACTCCCGATACCTATCTCATCGCAAGGATCTCCGATAACAATGGGATTAACATCTCAGGTTACGGCATTGGAAATAGTGTACTGGCGCAGCTGGATAATGATAGTGAAACGTTTATTTTGAACGATTACTTTATCACCGATAAGGATACTTACCGTAAAGGCTTGCTAAGATTTCCGATGCTGGGTTTAACCGCCGGCAAACATGTGCTTACTGTAAAAGCCTGGGATGTCTATAATAATCCGGCGCAGGCCTCCATTGAATTTCTGGTGACCGGACAAGCAGTTTTGGTGATCGAGTCATTTGGTAATTACCCTAATCCATTTGAGCAAACCACCACGTTATTTTTCACACACAACCGCTCGGGCGATGATTTACAGGCACAATTATTTATATATAGCCACGCCGGTGAATTAGTCAAATCATCTGAGATCTTCATTTCAGAGAGCCAATACCGCATAAATTTAACGGAATTAAACACTTTGGAGGAATCAGGCAAAAAACTGTCGCCTGGCTTATACTTGGCACGCCTCATTGTTCGTTCAATGACGAATGGCTCTAAAAATGAGCAGGTTA
>JBDSIM010000199.1:0-28536 GCA_039917935.1 Cyclobacteriaceae bacterium
AAGGGTATAAAGGGTATAAAGGGTATAAAGGTATAAGGGTATAAAGGTATAAGGGTATAAAGGTATAAGGGTATAAGGGTATAAGGGTATAAGGGTATAAAGGTATAAGGGTATAAAGGTATAAGGGTATAAGGGTATAAAGGTATAAGGGTATAAAGGTATAAAGGTATAAAGGTTGCCCGATTTGAATAAGCATGCCTTCACATCATGGGCTCCGCAGCGTCCACGAAACGTGAGACCCTGCGGAGAAATACAAGCTTTCTACTTTCTACTGTCTGCTTTTTGCTTACAACATCGAGGGAATGGAAGTTATTTTCGACCAAAATAGCAAACAAGATATTGGAATTGTTATTATATTTAATGGAGTCAAAACATTAACCAGATTCAATCACTTAGAACATTTTTAACGGCTCTATTATCCTAGATCATTTATCTAATCAAAATTAAAAAATACCTATATGAAAACGTTATCTCTGACAGTGGCAGTGGCAATAATGGTCTTCGCCTGCAATTCTAAAAAGGAAGATTCCTCCGAAAGTGTAGCAAAGGAATCAACTGATCCAAAACAGTTGTATATCGACGTTCATGATCTTGGAAAGGTGGCTTTTGCTGATGTTGCAGAAGCGCATAAAAAGGATTTGGCGACGCAGGGAAAGTATGATGTTAATTTTATTAAGTACTGGGTGGATGAGGCAGCAGGTAAAGTTTATTGCCTTTCCGAAGCAGCTAGCCCCCAGATGGTCAGCGATACCCATAAAGAAGCACATGGACTTATTCCCGCAAGAATTCATCTGGTTTCTGATGGGCCTGAAGTTTCTCTCACAGGCAAACAACTTTTCCTGGATATGCACAAACTTGGGCCCGGCAAGGTGAACGCAAAGGATGTTGCCGATGCCCATGACAAAGATCTGGCGGTTCAGGGAAAATATGGCGTGAGTTTTATTAACTATTGGGTGGACGAAAAAGAGGGTGTCATTATGTGCCTGTCAGAGGCTCCGGATTCATCTGCGGTTATCAAGACACATCAGGAAGCTCATGGATTATTACCTCATGAAATTGCGAGCGTCAAGCAAGGGCAGTAGTGATACAGGTAAGGTAAGGTATAATTAGTAGCGGGATACAAAGGGTAGGACCCGGAGGCATAAGCCGCCCGCCGGTGCCGGGAAAATCTTAGACTCGTGCCAGTGCGGATTGAACGACCGCAGCGTCCACGAGACGTGAGACACTGCGGAGAAGTTGAACGCTTTCCGGCTTTCTGCCTTGTACTTTCTACTTACTGCTTTCTGCTCTATTCGTTCCTTAGGCATTTTGCCGGATTGACCCTGGCAGCTTTGATCGCTTGTGACCCGCGTAACCCGGATTGAAGGATGTATGAAGCTTCTGAAGTTGATCAACTGTTTCGGCTTCCCGACCGCGTCTTATTTATCCATAATGACCATCGAGATTACCCCATTAATATCTATCAAAGCTGGCTTATTGATTGCTTCAATTTCCCTGATCACGGTGTGCGTCCAGTCATTCAAGGCGGCAAAAGCAAACCCGGCGGATGCCCTGAAAGAGCAGTAAGTCATCCGTTAGTAGATGCCCGAAAGATAGTTGCCGTTTCACCTCATCTTTAAATATCATTATCGTCCAAAGCACGCATGCTTTATACGCAGGGATTGTACAATTTCAGACATAGCCTATGATTTAAAATACGAGCGGGCCAACAGCAAAATATGGATAAGTGGATCAAAAAAAAATCCCTGTCAAAATTGGCAGGGATTGTCAATATTTTCTTTTTATGGTCAACTAATTATCAGCGCCCAGATTGAAATCAGGATAATGATGGCCATGATGACTACATTCTCCTTTAGCCTGGTGTGAACGTTCTGTCTTTTGTGAAATCTTGAGCGCGTTGCCATAGTCATCGGTTTACATGAATCGGAAAAAAAGTGAAAAGTAACCTGTATTCATTGAAATAAATTTAATGTTGTAACTATCAGATTATCAATATTCTACAATTAAACCTCCGAAGTCAACCTTTAAAAAGGCCCCAGGATCAATTAAGGGGCTCATTTTATCGGTTTTAATCTCTGTTGATTATACAAATTTACCCGAATACAGCATTTAAAAGAGGACAAAATAGAGGTGAATCTTACTCCCGTAATATGCTTTTATTTAGAAAGCTGAAAGTAGCCAGCAGGAAGCTATTCCTCAAACGGTCATCGAGCACCTTGAAAATTCCTTAGAGCCCTCATTCCCTTAACATCTTTTAACAACTTTTTTGGCGAAGTGGTTTTTTTCGTACTTACATTTATTCCTTCATCAAAACGCCCGAACCGGGATAAACCAAATGCGAATGCTCCTAACTGTGCTGGCGGTATAAAGGTATAAAGGTATAGAGGTATAGAGGTATAAAGGTTAAAAGCGCATAGGGTAAGGATTGATGCTTTGTTTGGGAACGACGGCTTGGTTAGAAATCTCGCATCACGTAACTGTTGGCAACTCTGAAATCAACATTCAGGGCTCCAAAGACCATTTCCCCGGCAATACGACCATTGGCATAACATTGATACATAATTTAAAAAATTGCGTATTTTTATAGGTCAACTCAGGCCAGCAAATGTTGTTAAAAATATACTTTTTATCCGTGCTTTTGACTTTTCTGATGGCGGGGGCTTATGCTCAGGATACCGTCAGCTATGAAAATGATATCCGGCCCGTTCTGGCAAAAAAATGTTTTGAATGTCATAATACCAACAGCCCCAAAGCCGACGTCAATCTGGATAACTATAAGGAGCAGGCAAGGGTTATCAAAGACGGGCAGCTTTGGCTAAAAGTGCTCGATCAAATTAAAACCCGGCAGATGCCGCCAAAAAATGAGCCTCAGCTGTCAGAAAAAGAATACCACCAGCTAGTAGACGGTATTAACACCATCCTTCAAAGCTCGCTTGCGCAAAAGAGCCCGGGAAGAATTGTCATTCGCCGCTTAGGCCATTCTGAATACCAGTATACCATCAAAGACCTTTTGCATATTGACTTCGATGCCAGGAATTATTTTCCTTCCGATGGATCGGGAGGAGGCGGATTTGACAACCAGGGAAGATCATTGTTCTTTACCCCCTTGAAGCTCGAACGCTATTACGATGCCGCTTCTAAGATCGTCGATTCAGTTTACAGCAATCCTGAACTATGGAATCAGGTTGTTCCAACAGCCTACAATCAAAACTGGTGGCAGCGCTTTCGCAACTGGGTTAAGTCCCTGTTTTCTAATGACTATGACGTGGTCAATCCTCCGGAGCTGGCAGCCCAAAAAGTAGTATTGCCTTTTGCGACCAAAGCTTTCCGAAGGTTTTTGAAGGACGGCGAGAAGGCCAAGCTGATAAGTTTTTTTAAATCCGTTTACGATCGAAACGATTCAGTTGCTAACCCGCAGCGATTTGACCAAAGCATTGCGCAGACTTTTAAGTCCATATTGATCTCTCCAAACTTTTTATACCGGGTCGAAGAAGAACCAGAAAGAATGGGATCGTATCCGGTGAGTAATTTCGAAATTGCCACCAGGCTGTCTTACTTTCTCTGGTCAAGTATGCCAGACCCCGAACTCTTTAACCTTGCCTATATGGGCCAGCTTCAGGACACGCTCGTGCTCGAGGCGCAGGTGAAACGCATGCTGACAGATCCTAAGGCTAAACGTTTCGCTGAAAATTTTTCAACCCAATGGCTTGGCATCACCAAATTAATTGAGGATCAGCCTGTATTAGATCCTGTAAAGTATCCGGAATTTGATATGCCCATACGCCAGGCATTGTATCGCGAGACTGTAGAATATTTTTACTATGTGCTTACCGAAAGTAAGAACATGATGGAATTAATTAACAGTAACTATACATTCCTGACAAAAGATCTTGCGGATTACTATGGCATCGAGGGCGTGAGCGGAAAAGATTTCCAAAAGACGCAGCTCAAAGATTCAACAAGGGGTGGCGTTCTCGGAATGGGCAGCGTGCTGGCGACCTCGTCTTTTGCTACGCGGACAAGTCCCGTTGTGCGAGGAAAGTGGGTCATGGAACAATTGATGGGTATATCTCCTCCGCCACCGCCTGCAGTCGTAGCAGAGTTAACAGAGGATGAAGGCGTCCATAATGAACTGGGGTTAAGAAAAATACTGGAGATGCACCGTTCAAAATCAGAGTGCCGTTCCTGCCACGAGAAAATGGATCCCCTGGGATTAGGACTTGAAAACTTTGATCCGGGGGGTCGCTGGCGCAAAAGTTATGGTAAAGTAAACATTGACGCGTCCGGCGTGATGTCGGATGGAAGATCATTCGAAGGCCCCGTGGAGTTGAAGTTATTGCTCATGACAGAGAAGGCCAAAATCGCCCGGAACCTGTCGTCAAAAATGCTTTCATATGCATTGGGAAGGTCTATACTATTTACGGATGAGCCTGCCTTGCGCACCCTTGAAAACTGCCTGATGCAAAATAATTTTAACCCTGAACTCTTTATCATAGAATTGGTCAAGAGTTATCCTTTTAGAATGAAGCTAAATGATTTTGAAGAAAAAGTTTGATTATACATCATGAAAAAAAGTTGGCAAATATCCCGCAGAAGAATGCTCAAAGGAATGGGTGCCTGCATCGCGTTGCCTTTCCTCGATGCCATGGCCCTGCCTGGATTAACACCCGAAATTCCGGGAAAAGCACCCATCAGGTCGGCGTTCATGTTCATGCCGAATGGTGTGCATCCTGAATTCTGGACCCCTGAGCTCACAGGAAATAATTTTGAATTAACCCGACAGCTGTTGCCTCTGGAAAGCCTCAGAAAAGACATTCTCGTTCTGGGCGAGCTAATGAACAAGAATTCGATATTCAAAGGAGCAGACGGTCACTATGCTAAATCAGCAAGCCTTTTAACCTGCATGCCCATCAAGCAGACCATTGGTGATAACATCCACAGCGGTGGCATCTCCGTAGACCAGGTTATTGCATCGCATGTTGGGGGTGATACTTTATTCCCTTCACTGGAATACGGCCTTGACAGAATTACCACGGGCGTTGATATCAACGTTGGTTTTACCCGTTTGTATGGATCGAGTATCTCCTGGCAGTCACCAAGCCAACCACTTTCCAAAGAGATCGATCCCCGTCTTGCCTTCGACAGGCTGTTCAAATCTTTTGTTCCCGGAAAAAAAATTAAAGAAGATCCCTGGAAACAGAGTATCCTGGATCTTGTGATGGACGATGCAAAAACTTTAAAGAAGAATTTAGGAAGAGCAGATCAGGATAAACTTTCCGAATATCTCGAATCAATAAGAAGTGTAGAGAAAAGAATTTCCAATGGTGCGAACAAGGAAAAATTTGCCAAAAATATCACCCCCGATATCACGCGCGAGTTGGTGAGAGTAAATCAGAATATTGATGAGTATGTGGAGATGTATGGGGGAGTGGATATTACCGAGAAGACCAGGTTAATGATGGACATCATGGCCCTTGCTTTCTGGAGTGATGCCAGCAGGGTAACCACTTTTATGTTTGGAAACTCAGTGAGTAACCGCAATTTTACTTTTCTGGATGGTGTTCATGGAAATCACCATTCCATTTCGCATCACATGGACAAAAAAGAAATGCTTGAAGAATACATTCGAATTACTGCGTGGCATATTGAACAATACGCTTACTTTCTGCAGAAATTAAAAAGTATTAAAGAAGGCGATAAGACTTTGCTCGATAATTCTATGGTTATATTTTCTTCCGACTTGCGTGATGGAAACAGACATTCACCAAGAAATTTGCCTATCATATTGGCGGGCAAAGGCGGTGGAAAAATCAAAACAGGCCAAAATTTAATCTTTGAAAAAGAAACGCCTCTGGCAAACCTTTATTTGACAATGCTCGATACTATGAACATAGACGAGCGTAGTTTTGGAGATAGCACCGGAACTTTGTCATCTATTACGGTTTAGTAATATGAATCAACGCGGGTTTTTCAGCAACAGGGGGTGATATTTTGAGTAGTCTAAAATTGAAAGTCAGGCAGCCAGCGCGGATGATTGCTGTATTTCTCACGGGGATGCTTTTCCTGTTCTTACCTTTTTTCGGCCCGGCGGAAGTACCCTTTCTGTTTTTATTTATAGGCAGACTCCACCCGCTTATTTTACATTTTCCGATTGTATTGATCATCCTCGCGCTACTATTTGAAATAGCCAGCCGTTTTTACGGAATGAAAATAGGAGAGAACACCGTGCTCATAATTTTAGTGGCCGCGGCATTGTCAGCTTTTGTTTCCATTACCGCAGGGTTTTTCCTGTTCGCATCCGGTGACTATTCGGGTGAGTTAATGGACCAGCATTTCTGGGCGGGTGCTATAACGGGAACAGCCATTTTTTTTACGATCGGTTTCTTCTTTTTACACAGAAGCACCTCACGTTTTTACTTTTTATATTTCGCCGGTTTGCTAATCAGTAATGCTGCAGTAGGGTTCGCCAGTCACCTGGGTGGATCTATCACGCATGGACAGGATTATCTCACTGAACATTTGCAATTTATCATGAACGATCCCGGCACAGGCCATGTGAAAACGGAATCTGAAATGCTGGTGTATGATGATATGATCTCTCCGATTTTTGAAGCCAAATGTATCAGCTGTCATAATGACCAGAAGGCTAAAGGCGAACTGCTGATGACTTCTTATCAGAGCGTGCTGAAAGGTGGGGAAAGCGATAGTCTTTCTGTGGTAGCATCAGCACCCGAAAAAAGCGAACTATATAAGCGGGTCGTGCTTCCCGAGACGCATAAAGATCACATGCCGCCGGAGGGAAAGACCCCCATGCGCGAATCTGAGATCGCACTCCTGAAATACTGGATAGCATCGGGAGCAAAGCAGGAACTCAGGGTTATGGAGGCTAGAAAGGTGGACAGCATTAAACCCCTGGTAGAGGGTTTGTTGCCCGAGCTGGCAAAATATCGCCGCAAAGCCAGCATTCAAAATATGAAACTTAAAGCGCTGGACGAGGAACTTCAGCAAGTAGCCCAGAAGTTAGATATCAATATCCGGCTTGACAGCCTCTCGGAGGAGAATCATTTTACCATCGCCATGAAGTTCCCGCCTGCACCTTTTACGAATGAGCAGTTTATGGAGCTCAGTCCTTATTTTGAAGTGTTTTCCAAAGTTTCCCTCATATCAAGTGGTGTTGACGATGCAGGCCTGTATTACATCGGCAAGATGATTAACCTGAAAGAGTTGTATCTACAGAAAACCCGACTCGACGGATCGGGTATGGTTTACTTGCAGAGACTTCCGAAACTTGAAATACTGAATCTTTCCTTCACCAAAGTTGACGACAAGTCAGCCATCGATTTGCTGAAGCTCCATAGCCTCCGGGAAGTGTATCTTTTTCGAACGAGCACATCCACCCAGGTGGTAGAAGCCTTGCGAAAAAACAAACCCGGCGTGCAGTTCCTCCTCGAAGAAGGACCTTACTTTTAAATAAATAAGCGTGAATGGAGACGGCTCTCACCACCATTAACTTTCTGACAACCACTCACAATCCATCCAGGGCGCTAGCATGTTCTGACACGCCGATTACCAAATTTATCCAGTATATTTAACACTATATATTATCTTCGATAAATAACAGAAAAAAATTATGAAATATCTTCTAAGCTTTAGTGCAGTTCTACTGCTTCTGGTAACCCTGTCTTCGTTTCAAAAAGAGTCGAAGAAAAAAGGATGGATCAAATTATTTGATGGGAAATCAATGGACGGATGGAAAATTAATGAAAACCCTTCCAGTTTTAAAATTGAAGATGGGGCCATTGTTGTCAATGGCAATAGAGGCCATTTATTTTATGTCGGAAATGTTGCCAGCCATAATTTCAAGAACTTTGAATACAAAGCCAAAGTGATGACTACACCCGGTTCAAATTCAGGAATGTACATCCATACCGCTTATCAGGAGGAGGGATGGCCTTCGCAAGGGTATGAGATTCAGGTCAATAACAGTCATACAGATTGGCGCAGAACCGGAAGTGTCTATGGCATTCAGGATGTAAAGGAGGCGCCTGCGAAAGACAATGAATGGTTCACACAGCATATCATTGTAAAGGGTAATCAGATTACCGTTAAAGTCAACGACAAAACCATAAATGAATACACCGTTCCGGCTGAAGGGGGGAAATTATCCACTGGGACGTTCGCTTTGCAAGCCCATGATCCAAAAAGTAAAGTGTATTATAAAGACATCATGGTTAAGATAATCGCTGACTAATTTTTCGATTTGTTCTGATGGTCGCGTATCGCGAAATGACGCCGGAGGATATTGCCGCCGGGCTTGCACTTTGCCGGTCAGCAGGTTGGAATCAGACGTCACGTGATTGGGAGTTCTTTATGCGGATAAATCCCATGGGTTCCCAGGTGGCTGTTGAAGAAAGTGGAATGGTCGTTGGCACTGTTGCCACATTGCGCTATAGTGACCACTTTAGCTGGATCAGCATGGTGCTCGTCGATCCGGCAATGCAAAGGCAGGGGATAGGCATTCAGTTGCTGCGCGAATCGTTGAGAATTTTATGCGATGACGATACCGTTAAGCTTGACGCCACCCCTTCGGGAAGGGAAATCTATTTGCAATTAAATTTTGTTGATGAATATCCTTTGACCAGAATGTACAATGGGGCATTGGTCACAACTACATTGCCGGCTTCGCTTGCCCGACCAGTGGGTCCAGGTGACATGCCCGCTTTGCTGCAATTCGATCGCGAAGTTTTCGGTGCTGACCGAGGAAATGTTTTGGAGTGGCTTGTGGAGGGTGCACCTCAGTATGCTTTCCTTCTAGAGGATCACGGATACATTATCGGATATTGCTTCGGCCGCCAGGGTTATCATTTTACTCATATCGGACCAGTTGTTTCGCGGACTCCTGATGGAGCCAAACAAATTCTTTCCGCCGCATTGGGCACCTGCGGTGGAAAACAGATCATCATTGATGCGCTGAAACACTCCGCTCCCTGGACAGATTGGTTAACTTCCATCGGCTTCGAAGCACAGCGCCCCCTTATGCGCATGTACCGCGGCACCAACGCTCATCCCGGATTACCCCAATTCCAATTTGCCATTCTAGGGCCTGAGTTCGGGTAGTGCATCATTATTCGGAATTTAAGAACATGAATAAATCCTTATTGCTTAAAGCTTAAGCTTAAAGCTTCCTTCTGGGCTTTCAAAGCCAGTTCCGTTGCCAAAAAGCAATGCTCCTGTGTCATCGCTGTTTCAGTGCGATTGAGTATATCCTGCACGAACTGTTCTGCGTATGGCAATGCCTCATTGTTGCAGTCGAAATACCGCGTCTCTTTGTTGTCAACCAAAAAAAGGTGGTTGCCTCCATCACGCCCTGTAATATCAACGTTTTTGCGCAGCTCCATAAATCCATCTGTTCCGAGAATTGTGAGCCTGCCATCGCCCCATGATTTTAGACCGTCTGGCGTAAACCAATCTACACGCATATATCCTGTGCCGCCATTCCCCCTCACGGTGGCATCTCCGAAATCTTCAAGCCCTGGAAATTCCGGGTGATGAACATTTCCAACCTGAGAGCAGGCGACCTCCGCTTTTGTTGAACTTGTGAAAAACAAGAACTGCTCACACTGGTGTGAGCCAATATCACAAATAATCCCACCGTAGGATTTTTTGTCAAAGAACCACGATGGACGCGATTTTGAATTTAACCTGTGTGGTCCCATCCCAATGGTCTGAACAACTTTTCCTATTGCCCCTTGTTTAATCAGGTTGCCGGCTTTAATGGAAGCTTTGTTTTCCATTCGTTCACCATATAGAATAGAATATATTCTTTTGGTTTCTTTTTGAACCTTCTTTACTTCATCCAATTGCTGCAAGCTGATAATGCCTGGCTTATCTGCCATAAAGTCTTTGCCATGACGCATTACCTGGATGCCTAGAGGGGCTCTCTCGGAAGGAATCGATGCGCTCACCACCAATTGAATGGAGTTGTCTTCCAGGATTTCTTTTTCAGAACGCGCGAGTTTCGCCTGTGGAAAACGTTTAGTAAATTCTGATGCTAACGCTGGCTCTTTCGCATAAAATGAAACCAGTTCTCCACCTCCGCGAATCATAGTTTCAACCTGACCATAAATATGGCCATGATTTAATCCGATAGCTGCGAAGCGAATCAGCGTTGCGGCGTTTTTGACAGGTTTACTTTTTGCAACATCTGCAATGGGTCTGCTTCCGGGAATATACGGTGTTCCCGCGACCTGAATTGGAATTGCCGCGGCAGCAAGTCCTGCCACAGAAGTAATTGACTGCTTGATAAACCTGCGCCTGTTTGCTTTCATCGTTCCGTTATTTGAGTTACTAATAATAAAACAATATGCGGATAAATTCAAGGGGAATGCCGGGAAATACGGCAATCGCATCGTTTAAGGATTCAAAGAAATTTGTGTCAGGATTTAAAACACTTTTTAGGCACCTATCTACTAGCGGATGAAACCCATGATGAATGGTTGTCTTTAATTTGTTTAGTGTCGATCAAAAATCGTTTAAAGCTATTGCTATGAATTTGCTAAATTGTAGCATTAACTTATCCAGAATGACAAAAGGCTTTTCCTTATTCACCATACATCAAAAGTGTTTCTATTTATCTGCTCTCATAGCGATGTTCGCCTGCCAGGATAAAGGACCTGCAGACAAAAGAATCACGCGACTGGATCCCATCCGAACAGCCGAATTAGCAAAATCCATTGAAGAGGGTATCGCTCCAACCCTCACGGAAGGGCTCACCCTAAAACTTTGGGGAACGGATTCTTTGGTTGCAGACCCCGTCGCAATTGATATTGACGATAAAGGACGCTTGTATTACACCCGCACCAACAGAGCCAAGCATTCGGAATTTGATATTCGCGGGCATCAGGACTGGGAAATCGGTTCGATTCAATTGAAAAATGTAGCGGAAAAACGCGCGTTCCTGCACAAAGTATTATCTCCTGAGAACAGCGCAAAAAATGAATGGCTAACAGATCTGAATGGAGACGGATCGCACGATTGGAAAGACATGACCATTGAAAAAGAACATGTTTACAGACTGGAAGATACCTCCGGTGACGGTATTGCAGATCAGTCGCAATTGGTCGTAGATGATTTTAATGATGAAGTAACCGATGTTGCCGGCGGCATATTATCCCATGGTGATGATTTATTTGTGGCTGTTGGACCCGACCTGTGGAGAATCAACGATGATAACGGCGATGGTCTGGCCGACAAGAAATCATCTATCTCCCATGGTTACGGTATTCATGTTGGTTTTGGCGGTCATGGAATGTCAGGAATTGAAGTCGGACCAGAGGGAAAGATCTACTGGCAGATTGGTGATATCGGATTCAGCGGTGAAGGTCAGGATGGACAAAAATGGGAACACCCTAACAGCGGTGTGATTGTACGGGCGAATGCTGACGGGAGTGACTTCGAAGTCTTTGCATACGGAAACCGGAATACCCACGAATTTGTATTTGATGAGTACGGGAATCTGATCAGTGAAGATAATGACGGAGATCATCAGGGTGAAAAAGAGAGAATCGTTTACATCACCAACGGTTCGGATACTGGATGGCGTACCAACTGGCAGTTCGGAAAATACCGGGATCCTGACAACAACACCTACAAAGTGTGGATGGAGGAAGAAATGTACAAGCCACGATTTGAAGGTCAGGCTGCTTACATCACACCGTGTATTGCGAATTTTGTCAGTGGGCCTACCGGCATGCTATACAATCCTGGCACAGCATTTAGTCCTGAATGGAAAAATAATTTCTTTATCGGCGAGTTTGTCGGGAACCCTTCCCGCTCAGGAATACATGCGTTCAAGTTAAATCCTAAGGGTGCGACTTTTGAGTTGGGAGAACACAAAAGTATTATGAGTGGCGTGCTGGCCACAGGCATAGACTTTGGTCCCGACGGCGCGATGTACATTGCTGACTGGCTTGACGGCTGGGACACGAAAGACCGCGGCCGGATTTGGAAATTAGATGTCGCCAACGGAGCCGCCAGTGAAATTCGTAAGCAAACACAATCATTGCTCGCTTCTGATTTTAAAGGATATAAGCCGGCTGAACTCAGCGACTTGTTAAAACATGCAGACATGCGCGTGCGTCAAAAAACACAATTCGAACTAGCCACGCGCGGTTCCGACGGAGTAACCGCATTGGAGGAAAATTTAAAACAAACCGCGCATCAGTTAGCCAGGGTCCATGCCATCTGGGGAATCAGTCAGTTCGCTCGCGCCGATGAGAAACACGCGGGTTTATTGATGCCGTACTTATCAGATAAAGATCCTGAAATCAGAGCACAGGCAGCAAAGTGGTTAGGAGATGTGAGATACAAAAAAGCAGGGGAGGCTTTGATCCCGCTTTTAAAGGATAACTATAGCCGCGCACGATTTTTTGCAGCTGAAGCCCTCGGGCGAATTGCCTATGAGCCCGGCATCGATCCCATAATAGAATTGCTGCGAGCCAACAATGATGAAGACGCCTACATTCGTCATGCCGGAAGCCTTGCTTTGGCGCGCATCGGAAAGGCTGATCCTATAACTGCCCTTTCAAAAGATCCTTCGCGCGGATTAAGAATTGCGGCAGTGGTCGCATTGAGAAGGATGCGACATCCGGCAATAAGTAATTTCTTAAATGATAAAGACGAGTTTATTGTAACTGAAGCTGCCCGTGGTATCAATGATGATCTGTCAATTGAGGAAGCATTGCCCGCCCTGGCCGATGTGCTCAAGGATAACAGATTTAAAAATGAGGCTCTGATACGGAGGGCTATCAGTGCCAATTTGCGGGTAGGAACAGATCAGACTCTCCAGAATCTTATTGACTATTCACTGCGTATAGGAAGACCGTTAGAAATGCGTGTGGAAGCCATCGATGCCATCGGTACCTGGGCAAAACCTTCTGTATTGGATAGGGTAGACGGGCGCTTTCGCGGAGAAATCAACAGAGATCGAACCATCGTACAAAACAAAGCTTCCGGTGCACTCATTCAATTAAGCGTCAATTCCGATATGAATATCCGCCTCAGTGCCGTTAATGCCATTGGCAAATTGCAAATGAAAAACGCTTCCGGACAACTATTTACCAGCTTAAAATCAGATAAAGACCCCCAGGTAAGGGCAGCGTCGCTAAAAGCGCTGGCTATTATGGGCGATCCCAAGATGGGTGAGGGGATCAGGCAAGCCCTGGCGGATAAAGAAAAAAGCGTTCGTGTTGTTGGCCTGGACTTGCTGGCAGAAACGGATATGCCGGAGGATGTGATGGTGGCTCTGTTGTCTGATGTCATCAAAACCCGAACCACAGAAGAGAAGCAGGCAGCCCTGATAACCCTGGGAAGTTTACCGCTGGACAATTCGCAGAAAACTTTCGAAGAATTACTGAACAAAATGGAAGTTGGTAAACTCCCGGCTGAAATTCAACTCGAACTCGCTGAGGCCATTGACAGCACACAATCCGCTCAATTAAAAACCCGTTATCAGGATATTACAAAAAAATTATCGCCCGATTCTCTTGTAGCGGCCTACAAAGGCGCGTTGGTGGGTGGAGATGTGGCGAAAGGAAGAAATCTATTCTTCCGGAATCAAACGGCGCAATGTACGCGATGCCATTCCTATAATGACTTTGGGGGCAACGCGGGGCCCCGGCTGAATGGCGTTGCAGCCAGGCTTTCTCCTGATCAGATACTGGAATCCCTGATCGATCCAAGCGCGCGCATAGCCCCTGGGTTTGGGTCTGTTACCGTTGAACTCACCTCAGGAAAGACCGTCGCTGGTATCCTGCAGACTGAAAAAGAAAGTGGCCTCGTGTTAAAAATAGGGGATAAACCGGATACCGTGATCAATAAAGAAAATATTGCTAAACAAACCCGTGCAATTTCGAGTATGCCACCCATGCGCTACCTGCTTACTAAAAGAGAAATCAGGGACTTGATGAGTTTCCTCACGACGTTAAAGGAGGATGATTAAGGTTAACATGCAGAAAAGTATTCAGGAACATTATGCTTTGAACCGCTCGAATCAAAAGGAACCGAATGACCCATTTAAGAATTTAAATGCAATTTAAATGTTGACTTCTGTCTCGACTTTTAACCCTTCGCTCCGAGCGGCAGGGTAATTCAAAGTTCCAGTCTAATTTTCGGTTTCGTTGAGGAGATCGGCTTCGAATGCTCAGAGTCTCCGCCGGCGGGCCCGATGACTCTGAGCGAGGCACCCCCCTTCAGAGTCACCGGTCTCCGGTACCTGAAGGCTTAGAGGACTATTTTCAATCTCTGGGCGAAGAAAAGAAACCCTACTTCTCTTTCAAAGTAAAAGCCACGTACGCGTCGCTGGATTCTGTACCTACTCTTCCACCACCACCAGCGGCAATAACGATATATTGTTTTCCCTTGACTTCGTAGATGCTGGGAGTTGCATTCCCACCCGCGGGTAATTCATATTGCCACAGGATTTTCCCGGTATCCCTGTCAAAAGCACGGAGTTTTTTATCACGGGTTGCGCCAATGAAAATTAACCCACCCGCAGTAACTGCCGGACCGCCGAGATTTTGTGTTCCCGTTGGAGGTAAACCCCTGGCCGTTAGTTCGGGATATTCTCCTAAGGGAACTTGCCAGAGAATTTCCCCCTTGTTCAGATCGATCGCGTTTAGTGTTCCCCAGGGGGGCTTAACACCCGGATAGCCTGATTGATCCGTTAAGACATTCCAACCATCATGCGCATACCGATATCTTTTCTCACCGGTAGTATCGATGTCCTTTGCTTTTTTATTTCTGATCCCTTTTTTATCAAACAAAAAAGCTATCAGCGCCTCGCGCTCATCATCCGAAAGATTGGGATAAGCTGGCATTTGACCTTTCCCGGTTTTCAACAGGGAGGCTATCTGTTTTTCCGTCCGGGTTTTCGAAATGTTATTGAGGGACGGATATACATTCGTGCCGGCGCGATCGCCTCCATGGCAGGAGGTGCAATTGTTCACGGTATAAATTCTTTTTCCTGCGTCAGCCAGAAACTGCTCTTCACCCGAAAGATCAATTTGCTTCATACTAATCAGCAGGGGAATTTCATTAGCGTTTACATACATAATGCCTTCATTAGGTTCTACCGCAGCACCACCCCATTCAGCACCACCGCGCGTACCAGGAAATTGAACAGCACCCTCCGTGCCATGGGGTGTGTAAATCGGTCCTTTTCTCGCACCTTTTATTTTTTGCACGATGAACTGATGAGATTCCTCTGAAAGATCGGTGATATCGCTCTGTGAAAATTGTTGCCGCACAAAGGGCAAAGGCTTTGAAGGAAACGGTTGCGTTGACCAAACTTCTTCTCCTAAAAGAAGGGAGGGGGGTACGGGCCTTTCTTCTACCGGAAATATAGTCTCGCCCGTTTCACGATTAAAAGTAAAAACCATTCCCATCTTTGTTACTTGCGCAACGGCGTCTATCTTTTTTCCATCAATGGTGACGGTCAGCAGGTTGGGAGGAGCAGGCAAATCATAATCCCAGAGATCGTGATGCACTAACTGATAATGCCATACTAATTTTCCTGTAGCTGCCTCCAGCGCTAATAAGCAATTTCCAAAAAGATTTTTTCCTTTGCGGTTGCCTCCATAAAAATCAAAGGCGGGTGATCCCGTAGGAATAAATACCATCCCACGTGCTTCATCAATGCTCATACCGGCCCAGCTATTGGCCCCGCCCACCTCCTTGTAGGCATTGTCGGGCCAGGTATCATATCCGAATTCTCCAGGCTGTGGGATCGTGTGAAACGTCCACGCAATTTTACCCGTTCTTACTTCATACGCCCGGATAAATCCAGGTGCGGCATCATACCCTTCGCCCAAAGCTGTGCCCTGAATGATAAGATCTTTAAATATGATGCCCGGTGAGGATGCTGCCACGGCAAGCTTCGTGGGCTCTCTGCCAAGCCCCTCCCTTAAATCAACTTTCCCTGAGGTACCAAAATTTTGAATCAAACTTCCATCATTCGCGTTGAGTGCATACAGAAAATTCGCCGCGGAAAAATAAACTCTTTTATCGTCCCCGGATTCCCAATAAGTTACTCCGCGGTTAACTCCAGTTGATTGTTCTCCGGCGAATGGATCGAATCTCCATACCTCTTTTCCATTAGCCGGATCCAACGCCATCAATTTGAGTTTTGGAGAGGTCACATACATCATGCCATTCACTATGATGGGATTGCATTGAATAGTTGAACGGTTACCCTTCTCAGCGTCACCTGTATGATAGGTCCAGGCTACTTCCAACTGATCAACATTGTCTTTATTGATCTGATCAAGGCTCGAATACGCGGTGTTGCCAGCATCTCCGCGGTATACTGCCCAAGTCGTATAAATATTTTCTTTGGGTTTGCACGAAAGCATCAAAAAAAACAATCCCGACAGATAGACGAAGAATTGAATGAAAATGGTCCGTTTCATGAAAGATTGGATTGTATGATGAATGGGAGCATCATGAGAAAAGTCTGGTTGTGCAAGCCTCGAGGAGCTGCCTTACAAACAACGCTTGCGTTGTTCGGGGGCTTGCCACAATATTTTTCAAAGTCATCGTTCATTATAAAAGCTTTTTGATCACCGGTAACAATTCTTCTGCTATTCTCATCATGCCAACATCGTTAGGATGAATTCCATCGACGGTGCCTTCGTGATCTTTCCCAATCAGGTCAACTCCTTTTTGAAAGTAAAGCTTTTGTACCCCTGATTTCCGCAGCGATTTAAAAGCCCGTTTTAATTCTCTGGTTTTTGCTTCAACAGGTTGGTTCCCACCCGTAACAAAGTAACGACTATCATCCGGAAAACCTGCCACCAATAAAACGGGAGCATCCGGCCTTTGTTTCCTGAGCATTTGTACCAGCTCCATTGTGCGATCGTAAATCAATTCGGTATCCGTATTGGGATTGCAATCAATAACATACAAGGCAGCGTCAACTTCGCACATCGCCTCGCCAACAGCAGATTCAATTCTTCCATTCCCGCTGAACCCCAGATTAATAAAGCTGCGATCTAAAGCACGCGCCATCAAATTCGTGAAAAGCATACCGGGTCTGGAAGCACAACCTCCCTGTGCAATGCTCGTTCCGTAATACACTACAGGCTTTTTCTCAAGAAGATATTTTTCATGAGGGACAGAAATGCTCGCTGCTGTATTAATGCCTATCTGCAGCGATTCGACACCATCATACAAAGGCAGATTTAACAAGTATTCCCGGGTGATCCCATCTTTATTTGAAAATAGAATCCGCTCACTGGATTTTCCTTTTGGAATTGCCGTCTTTACATATTGCCATCGGTCATCGGAATACGCATAAAGGTCGAGCCCCTTCACACCGGTCGAAGGCATATGGGGTAATACCGCATCATTCATAACGCTCCACCGAATGATAAGGGTCCGGGCATTGCTGCGGAACCGAATAGAAATGCCGGCCGAATTCTGGCCCAGATCCCAGACCTCCTTCCTGACTTTTTCTTTGTATCTGATCGGGAGACGATTGTAATTTTTCTCATCATGATACTTTCCGACAATCACAAATTCATGGCCATCATGATATTTTATGGAATCCTCCGAATCAGTGGTAGATCCAAAAACATCAGGACCGCAAAGGATGATGGTAAAAAAAATTAGTAAGAGAATTAATCGGACGGTAAACATTTGTAATGTCGTTAACTAAATTTATACTAATAGACTTATGAAGATTTACCATTCAGCCAAAGGCATGAAAAGATAAACAATTGATCACTTAACCCAACGGCTATTCCACCAATGGTATGATATCTTGAGGTGTTCATGTATTAAGGTTGATGTGTTCAGGTGTTTGTGTTGAGGTGTTAAGGTGTTAAGGTGGTGATTTGTTGATGTTGGGTAAATTAGTTGAAGCGTAGGGGTGTTGAGGGTTGTTTGGGCTGAAAGCCGGCTTTGGCAGAAGGGGTTGGCGGGAAGCGTGGCTGGGTTTGAGAGGTTAGACAGGAGGGAGGTAATGGATGGTCGGGATCGGTCTGAATCACCGAACAGGTGGATTTTACCTCACCCATCCGCTATTGCGGCGTGTTGGTAGTGGATGGTAGCAAAGGTGTAGTGGAATGGTATCAAAAGATTTCCTAAAACTTCAGACTGGTTACATTCACGGATAGAATATTGCTGGAAATTTCCACTACTTTCACTGTATCTCCAGGTCATGGCAGGGAGAATAAATAAAACCATATGATCTATTAGCAATTTGTACGTATTTCCTGCAAAACCATTCAACGATGAAACACTTACTGTTAACACTATCTGTTTTTCTCGCCGCTCTATGTTGTGATGGTCAGCAGTATTCTTCATCTGCTGTTTTTGCTCACAATGATTATGTCCGGGAAAAGCCTTTTTTCACTGCCTATAATCTTCAGGTCGGTTTCATTGAGGCAGATGTTTTTCTCTCCGACGGTGAACTACTGGTAGCCCATCATGCAAATGAGATTGTTAGAAGCAGGACCCTGGAAACATTATACCTTAAACCTCTGGCAATCCAGATACACAAAAATAAGGGTTTAATCTATGCTGACGCTGCGAAGGAATTAACGTTGATGATTGATTTGAAAACCAAGGGCACTCCAACCCTGAATAAACTGGTGGAACAAGTGAAAGGCTATCCGGACTTGCTCGCGTGTTCCACCTTGCACTTTTTGATCAGCGGAGATGTTCCACCGCCATCCGAATGGAAGAATTACCCTTTCTTTATTTATTTCGACGGCCGCCCTAATATTCAATATTCCACTGAGGAATTAAAGCGCATTAGCATGATCAGCACGAGTTTTAAGGATCATGTAAAATGGGACGGCCCAGGAGAAATTCCGGATGAAGACCGCAAAAAAATAACAGCAATGATGGCCGAGGTTCATTCAAAGGGAAAACAAATGCGCTTATGGGCAACGCCTGATACTGAAAATGCGTGGAATGAACTCATGAAACTAAAGGTCGATGTAATCGTCACAGACGATGTATCGAAATTGATAGCTTTCCTGAATCGTTGACGGTAACTACTTGTACTTTTTATTTCTATTGTTCATGGAGGGCATCACCTTTTTGGATGTTTTACTTGCCCCTGGCATATTATTGCCTCCTCTATATAATATAGCCGCTTGGATGATGAGACAAACATAAATTTTAAAGGGCAGAAGCAGCTTTCTATGCCAAAAATCTGCCATTTGAAGAACCAGGGTTTTCTATTTTGGAATTTTGCCTTAAAATGCGTCCGATTATTTTTTGAACATTCATAGCGAAACTTTTAGTGGCTTGAATATGATTTATGAATTCCAACTATAATGAACTCAAAAGCGTGGTTGGAAAAGCGAAGCCTGCTTTGAGCCGTCCAATGTGTTAAGATAAACTCCCTACATGCGTAAATCACTTCTGCTGTTAACTTTCGCGTTTGCGTTTCTTTCATTTTCGTATAAAAACTTACCGGCCGTTAATGCGGGCTATGTTCCAGAGGTCAAAAGTGTTCAGCGGACTGTTTTTCTCAAGACCCATGGCAATGTATCAATGGGGCTAACCCGTCTAAATTTCGAAGACTCTATTCGAAATCTTTACAATAAAATTCAATTGGCTTCCTATGGGTTGGATTATACAGTTTTCCGCCTGGGAATGATCGGCTATTATTCGCTGGAAAATGAAGGTGCACTCAGCGATAAAAATATTATTACTATCATTGATTTCTCCAAACCGAGTACAGAAAAACGTTTTTACACCGTTGATTTGGAACAGTTTAAGGTGAAGTATCACGCTTATGTCGCTCACGGAATAAATACCGGCGATAATATGGCCACGGTGTTTTCAAACCGCCCCAATTCAAACCAAAGCAGCATGGGTTTCTATGTAACAGGGGAGACGTATGTTGGAAGTAAGGGTTATAGCTTGCGACTCGATGGTAAAGACAAAGCCTACAATGATAAAATACGCAGTCGCGCGGTAGTCATTCATGAGGCAGACTATGTAAGTGAAAATTGGATACAACGCTACGGCAGATTGGGCAGGAGCCAGGGTTGTCCCGCACTGCCTAAGGAAATTTCAAGGGATGTAATTGATACGATTAAAGATAACACCGCCATTTTCGCTTATTATCCGGACACCAATTATCTCACTTCTTCGCAATATCTGAAGGTTGAAAACCTGATGAATTCATTGGAAGAAAAGACCTTAAGGCTTGTTGGCCGGAATACGAAGGCCCAGTCATAATATTTCGCTCGTCCAGTTGGGCGAGATGTCTTTTATCATGGCCATAAATATCTGTTCTAAAATTTATTTCATTGTCATCATCCACCCAAACAGTACGATAAACAATGTGAACGGGATAGGCCTTTTTGAGATTGACTCGTAACGGCTCAGCAGATTGAATGGCTTCCGCGACTCTTTCCTTGTCCCATTTTTTTTGATGACCCACCAGGTATTCAGCAAGTTCCAAAGGTTTCTCCAGCCTGATGCATCCATGACTAAGGGCCCGCTTTTCCCTGCTGAATAATCGGTCAGCTGGTGTATCATGCAGATAAATGCTGAAATCGTTTGGCATAATGAACTTCACATTCCCCAGTGAATTGGCAGGGCCGGGATTCTCGATAACACGATAGGCTGCTGGATTTAATTCATCATCATCCCACAATTCCAGGGTCGGGTCGATTTCTTTTCCCCTTTTATAGAAAGTGAATCTGTCGCTGCTAAAATGAGCAGAGTCCACCCTGAGCTTTGGTAGAAATTCGTTTGTAAAGATACTCTGAGGTACAATCCAGGTCGGACTAAAAACGATAGATTTCAAGCTATCATGAAAAACAGGGGTTGCGGTAAGTTCCGAGCCCGTAACCACTCTCATCTCAAGCACAGACTTGTGGTTATTATAAACCCGAAGCATAAACTCCGGAACATTAACAACCACCTCATTATTATCGCCTTTGGGCGACGGTCCCCACCGCAAGCGTTCGAGATTGAGCGCTATTAATTCGGCCCTGGCTTTCATGGTCATGTTTAGAAACTTTACTGTTTCACCCCTGATTATTCCGTCTGCCGTTAAGCCATGTAAGGTTTGAAATTTCTTAACCCCCTTAACCAAATTGTCGTCATACTCTGGAGATTCATCCCGCGAACTTTTATTCAGCATATCCAACAAACTTAGCTTTCTCCGAATAAGTGGAATCTCAACATTCAATTCACCTGGTTTAATTAAAAGGTTGCCTGCAATGTTAGGAATGGTATCGGCCTGCTGCAAAACCCTGAACTTTTTGTAAGCTTCTTTAAGGCGTGAATACTGCTGGTCGGAAGGTTGAATCCGTTCTAATTTCTTTCGCAATCCTATGGCTGATTCCATGGACAAGAGCATGGCAATATCATTTTCCAGCGGCATACCTCGTTCCCAAATAAAATCAGGGGCACCCGGATATCGAACGCGACCTTCCATCAGATGGGTAGTGTAAAGAAAAAATGATGCGGTTATTTTGATATCGAGATCGGAAATGTCCGCCTCGGTGCGTCTGCCGTTTTTATAAAGAGATACAACCAGCTGTTCAAGAATGGTAATATCATAGTCATCCGGATCCAACCCGTAAGTGGATGAGGCTTTTACTTCATCTATAAAAGCACGATATTCATTGTTCGGACGTTTTACTCCCAGCCAGACCTTCTTAAAGTTGTTCGCACTATAAAATACCTGCGTTTTCTGCTGGACTTTTTCATTAAAAAATGGAGGGGCAATTTGAATTTTTTCAACCGCGGCCGTAATGGGAAAAATCACCGTATCAGCATATCGCGGCCCCTTGCTTTTGCAGCCTGAGAAAGTGAAACTTACGATTAAAGCTATAGCAACAATCCACACCCCACTCAACCTCATAATTATAGAAACACTTAATGTCATCACCGCTTATACAAAATGTATTCCTGGGTTAGGGCTAACACGGGATGCACCAGCAGTAATTCAGAAAATTATTACTACCTGGAGTAAGGAATAGTTTGCGAGTTGGGCAGAAGAAGTCGTGATCAATATTAGGCATCAATAAAACTCCCTTTTTGGAGGGACCATAAATGACCACGCACGCGCAGTTTCGCGGCGAATTCTTTGAATTCATCCGGAAAGGCTGTATATTATTAAACAGGAATGGCCTCTATTTATGATGGGTTCCGGATCCGGAAGTTTGTTCTAAAAGCCCTCGTATTTTGGCCGTTAGCGCCAATTCTCCCACGGATTGCTGAGCCTGAGTTGACATCTTTTTTGACGTTTTTCTTAAAATGTCAATCACTTTCTCATCAGCATGTTTGGAGGCGAATTCTTCCAGATAATGTTCAATGAACACCAGGCAAATCACATCTTCGAGCAACTGCGTCTGCGGGTTTGTAAACAATTCCTTTTTTAGTAACAGGAATTTTACCTGGGCAATTAATTCCTGATCATAGCCAAGTTGGGAAAGAATCGCATCTGCGATTTTTGCATGGTGAACCTTCTCTTCATTTCTCCATTGGAGGTAGCCTTTTTTATCCATGGGATATTTAGTCCTCGGGATTTCCCACCGACCAATATGCTGACATCGCGCCGCCAGTTGTACAACTTCCTCCGCGTCCGGCGCGAATTTCTCAAGACGTTCTGTCATCCTTTTTGCGTACAGTAATTCTTTAGGGTATTTTTTACCATCATAAGTGTCTGTATTAGGGTCCGTTTTATGATACGCATCAAAGGATTCAAAAGCTTTTTTAAAACGATCAGGATCTGAAATCATAGTATCAAAGATCACAAAAGATTTGGAATGGACAGTTTTTACCTGGCTAAGGCTGTCGTGATTAGTCCTAAGGTGCTTTAGAACGATTGCTCACCAGCCCACAATTAAGCCGATCAAGGATGTGTGAAAATAAAATTACCAACAATAGGGGTATCACCCCTACGGGATTCCGTGATTTCGATTGAAGTTGTAAATCGTCCTTGAACCTTAAAAGGTAATTTGAAACTTCGAACCTGAAACACTGTAAACTTTAAATTTACTTTAAATTTCAAATTGCTTTAGACTTTCCGCTCGATCTCTTTCAGGTTTTCTATTTTCTTGTTGCGCAAAAAACCATTGATATCTTCAAAGTGTTCTTTGATGCGTTTGTTGCCGAATTCATAGACTTTTGTGGCCAGACCATCGAGAAAATCCCGGTCGTGAGACACTAGTATCAGTGTGCCATCGAAGGCGATTAGGGCTTCTTTTAGAATATCTTTAGTCTTGATATCCAGATGGTTAGTTGGCTCATCTAAAATCAATAGATTAACTGGTTGAAGGAGTAATTTAATCATGGCCAAACGCGTTTTTTCACCTCCGGAAAGCATTCTTACTTTCTTGTCGATTGAATCACCGCCAAACATAAAGGCTCCCAGTATGTCTCTTATTTTCGTACGAATATCTCCCGCGGCGACGTAATCGATTGTTTGAAAAACAGTGAGTTCCTCATCGAGCAGTGATGCCTGGTTTTGAGCAAAGTAACCAATCAGCGCATTGTGTCCGAGTTGTAGTTTTCCTTCAAAATCAATTTCACCCATAATGGCTTTTACCAGGGTGGATTTTCCTTCCCCGTTTTTACCAACAAATGCTATGCGTTCACCGCGGGCAATCGTAAGCGACGCATCTTTGAAAACGGTATGATCTCCGTATTTTTTCGTTAGCCCTTCAATGATCACAGGGTAATTTCCAGATCGGGGGGCGGGCGGAAATTTCAGATTCAGGGATGACGAATCCACTTCATCGACCTCGATGATCTCTATTTTATCCAACATCTTTACCCGGGACTGTACCTGAAGCGTTTTGGAATACGTGCCTTTAAATCTTTCGATGAACTGCTCAATATCCGCAATCTGTTTTGCCTGATCTTCAAATTGTTTCTGCTGTTGCTCACGCCGTTCTTTACGCAGTTGAAGGTAATGAGTATAGTTTGTTTTATAGTCGTAGATACGACCCATGGTCACTTCGATGGTCCGGTTCGTCAGATTGTCAACAAACGTCTTATCGTGACTGATCACGATCACGGCCCGGGCATTGTTAATCAGAAAATCTTCCAGCCACTGGATCGATTCAATATCCATGTGATTGGTAGGTTCATCAAGCAATATCAGATCGGGTTTTTGCAAGAGAATTTTGGCGAGTTCAATACGCATGCGCCATCCACCGCTGAATTCTTTAGTAGGCCGAATAAAATCGGATCTTAAAAAGCCAAGACCCGCGAGTGTTTTTTCAACCTCCGCGTCAAAGTTTATTTCTTCGATTGAATAATATTTTTCGCTTAATTCAGATACCTGTTCAATGATTTTAGAATATTCATCAGATTCGTAATCGGTTCTGGTCTCGAGCTGATGATTCAGTTCGTCCATCAGTTTTTTCATGTTCAGGATCTTCGAAAAAGCCTTAGAAGCTTCCTGGAAAACGGTAGCATTATCTTCGGTGAGCAAGTGTTGGGGCAGATACGCTATGACAGCATCTTTTGGAGCGGAAACTTTGCCACGGGTAGGTTTATTGACACCGGCAATAATCTTTAACAGGGTCGATTTTCCGGCTCCATTTTTCCCCATCAGGGCAATCCGGTCATTATCATTAATGTTAAAGGTAATGTCACTAAAAAGCGGAGACCCGTTAAACTCCACACTCACATTGTCGACTGAAATCATGTTTCAAAAATAAGGGGGCAAAGATAATCAGGATTTCGGGGATTTTTGGATCGCTTGAAATTTATTCGATCCGTTGGGCGTGTCCCCTCGTACCCTCGGGGTCGCGCTTTTCGTTACAAGTCCGGCTTCGCGCAACCTTTCCCGCTTCGGGCTTTCCACTGCAATCGCTCACGCGAGGTGTCCCGCCGCAAAGTTCCCGGGCGTAGCCTGAGAACCGGACTTAAGGATGGCCAGCACTTTAGACTCCGCCAAATAATGGATAGATTTACACTGATTATGAAAATGAAAACATGCGCCTCTCAAAAGCCATTTTGATCTGCTTTTACGGACTGCTCATCGGATGTAATTCCAACCCCTCATCCAGGCCCGGGCACATCACGTCTGACTCCAGTGCCATCGCCAAGGGCGAAAACATCTTTAACCAAAACTGTAGTGCATGCCATAGCATAAGCGCAGATGGCATTGGCCCTGCTCTGGGCGGAATCACCGCCGATGTTTCTGCAGATTGGGTAAAAAAATTCATCAGAGATCCGAAGGCCGTCATTGAGTCTGGCGATGAGCGCGCTGAAGATCTGTTTGAAAAATATAAAACAGTGATGCCTTCCTTTGCTTATTACAGCGATCAGGACATTGCAGGAGTTATCGGATTCTTGCATAAACAAAAAGCCCCGGAGCAAAAAATAGTAACGGTAGGCGACGTGAAACCCCTTGCGAACCCTATTCCTGAGGGCATAACAATGTCTGACCTGGAAGTTGGATTAGAGTTAGTATTACAGATGCCCGCCACCAGCGTGGAGAAACCGTTGACGAGAATTACCAAAATCTATCCTCATCCAAACACCGGCGAACTATTTATACTTGATCTACGAGGTAAACTTTATCGCCTATTGAGTAAGCAGCCTTCTGTCTATATGGACATGGCGGAATTAATGCCGAAGTTTATTAACAAACCCGGCCATGCCACCGGCTTCGGAAGCTTCGCGTTTCATCCCGAGTTTGAAAACAACGGACTACTTTATACAACCCACACAGAGGCCGCAGGTTCCGCAAAAGCTGATTTCGACTATGCCGATACCATCAAGGTAACGCTGCAATGGGTAGTGTCAGAATGGAAGACGCAACATCCGAAAGGCTTTCCTTTCAAAGGCACAAGGCGTGAGCTCTTCAGGGTGAACATGCTGAACCAATCCCACGGAGTGCAGGAGGTCGTTTTCAACCCTATGGCTAAACGCGGCTCTGAAGACTATGGTCTGTTATACATCGGCATCGGCGATGGAGGGAGTGCCGAAAACCGTATTCTCCACCTGAGTAAGGGACCGGAAACAATCTGGAGTTCCATTCTCCGGATCGACCCCCTTGGCAGAAACAGCGTCAATGGGCAGTATGGAATTCCTGAGGGCAATCCTTTTGCTAACAGTAGCAACCCAAAAGCGCTGGGTGAAATCTACGCCTTCGGATTTAGAAACCCCCATCGCATTGCATGGAGTCAATCCGGCCAGATGCTCGCGTCCAACATTGGCCAGCATAATATTGAAGAACTGAATGTAATTCTGCCCGGACAGAATTATGGCTGGCCCCACAGAGAAGGAACTTTTGTGATCAATCTTCTGGAGAGCACGCGTAATCTTTTTCCGCTGTCGTCTGATAAAGGCGTTGACAATTCTATTTATCCCGTGGCTCAGTACGATCATGATGAGGGTAACGCGATTATCGGAGGCTTTGAGTACACAGGCCCGTCAGTACCTGAGTTAGCGGGAAAATATTTGTTCGGCGATATGGTCAACGGCCGACTTTTTTATATAGAGATGGCGAATCTGCAACCAGGGGTCCAGACGCAGATGAAAGAATGGCAGATATCCCTTAATGGAAAGCGAACTTCATTCAAAGCGCTATGTGAAGATGAAAGGCTGAGTCTGCGTTTTGGAAAAGACCAGAAAGGAGAAATCTATTTATCTACGATGCCCGATGGTAAAATTTATAGGATTGTAAGCGCACGTCACCTCTAACAAGAACTTTTCACATCGGGGAAGATAAAGAAAAATGAACATTTTACACATCACCAACGGAGACGCACTGGAAAATCTTCTTCAAAAAACCAGTATCAAAGGTCCGCGGATTGTGTGCAGAGAATGTTTAATGGACGGCCCCAGTACGCCAACCATCAACGATGCTTTTTGGGAGTTAAGGGAGAAATTTATTTCAGAAAATTACCCAGAACAGGAGGGGAACTATTATAAACTCGTTGTATCAGAGATTACGTCACTGAACCGAGTGGATAAGGGCACGGAGATTAACCTTTGGTTTGAAAATGACTTATTCTGTCAGTCAAATTACTGGTTCATCATAACTTATCTGCATGACCTTGGACTTGACGATAATTTATACAGAGTTTTTCCTTTTAGGGATCAAAGTATGTCAAAGTGGAAAACTTTTGGAAAGGCCTCAGAAAAAGAACTCATGAGCGCGTTGAGCAACAGGGAAAAATTTACGAACGCCGATGTGGATCTTGGAATCAAACTTTGGAAGGCCTACGCATCTAAAGATTCCATTTCTCTCGTGGAATTATCCAGGCAATCCAGCCAAGTATTTTCATGCCTGCAGGAAATCATCCAGGCTAACATTGACCGATTTCCTGAACAAGATAATCCGGGCCGCCCGGAAAAAACGCTACAAGCGATTTACAATAGCGGTTTAATAAGTTTTTCAGACGTCTTCAAAGAATTTTCGCGACGTGAAGAAATTTATGGCTATGGTGATACGCAAGTTAAGAACCTGATCAAACAATTGAAATAATTAAAGCATGCAGAAGATCGGAGTCATTGGTTTGGGGGATATTGCAGTTAAAGCTTATTTGCCAGTACTCAGTACTAAAAAAATTAAAGTACATCTCTTTACCCGCAATCCAGAGAAACTTTCAGCACTGGGAGGGAAATACCGCTTCATTCATCTGCATCAAAGCCTGGAGTCGATTATCGATAGCGGAATCGAGGCGGCTTTCGTCCACACGCCGGCAAGTACACATTTCGAAATTGTTCAACGGCTTCTTTCGAATAACATCCATGTCTACGTTGACAAGCCGCTCAGTTTTCACTACGATGAAGCCGACACGCTCATCAAATTAGCCAATGACAAAAACCGAATCCTGCGTGTTGGATTTAACAGGCGATATGCGCCGGCCTACCGGCAACTCAGAGAATCAAATGAGGCCAGCATGATCGTGATGCAAAAGAACCGGATGGCGCTGCCCGAGGAGCCGCGAAAATTTATTTTTGAGGATTTTATTCACGTCATCGATACCCTCTTGTTTCTTTTCCGACACCCCCTGGTGAATCTGATTGTTAAAGGCAAGATAAAAAACGATTTATTATACCATGTTGTAGTACAATTTTTAGACGAAGACGGTAATACTGCAATCGGGATAATGAATCGCGATAGTGGTACGACCGAGGAGCAACTGGAAGTATTCACCCCAACCGGGAAACGGGTTGTTTACAATGTTACGGATACCCATCAGTTTCAGGATGATCGCGAAATCCACATTCGAACAAATGACTGGACAAGCACTTTACACAAACGCGGCTTCGAACAGATCATAGAAGAATTTTTACTGGCAGTCAAAAATGGGTCACCATCCCGTCAGCATCATGAGGATATTTTGCTCACTCATAAAATATGTGAACAAGTGGTATGGGAATTAGGGGGAAGGGGTATAGGGTATAAAGGTATAAAGGTATAAAGGTATAAGGTGGCGTGCCTTATACCTTTATACCCTATACCTCCTTAATACACTTGCTGGGCAATCCGCTTTGTAGTTTCCGAAGTCCCCATGGTATAGAAATGCAGGC
>JBDSIM010000200.1:0-17328 GCA_039917935.1 Cyclobacteriaceae bacterium
GACTTTGCTTACAAAAAGTAATTTTGGTCACAGCACCCTTACCGTGAATGATTCTCTGCACAAGAATAATGGTTTTGTCCCGCTAACAAATTTTAAAGGCGGAGAAAATCCTGAGGCGACCTTTGATATGTCAGCGGTCTTTGGCACAAGCATGAAAAGTGCAAGCCGGAGATTTTTAAAAGAAAACAATCATTCAATTTTAATTGAGGATAAAATGCAATTAAGTGATGCTACTAAAAATATTACCTGGCAAATCATGACCACAGCGGATGTGGAAATTGTGAAAGGTGGCGTTGTTTTAAAACAGGGTGGAAAAGAAATGAAATTGCAGAATCTATCACACCCTGAACTTACCTTTTCGGTGGTATCGCTAGATCCGCCACCTTTGGAACTTGACAGGAAAATTGAGAACCTTAAGCGGATTGAAATGAGATTGCCTGCCTATTTATTTCCTGAGAAGCAGGGTGTCATACAGGTTCGCCTCATGGGTGCGGAGTAAATCATTGAGAATAGTTAAAGACTCCAATGTAAAGTTAAGTCTTTCAAAAAAGACATCTTGATATACATTTTTTTTCAAACTAGGAGGCTACTGGCCAATCAAACCAAATTATTATTCATGAAAAATAAATTATTGTTAACAGGATTAATAGTTTTTTTCTGTTTTGACTAAGCCTCATGGCTGGATGACCACGAATGAAAGCGGAAGAGCCCCGAATAACTGGAATCCCTGGATCTGCTGGCATTGGGAACTTTGGATAGGCCCGAACACCGTTGATCGGCCCTTCAATCACCTGGTAGCCCCATCGTTAGCGGATACTTTCTGGGCCAAATGGCGGGATTACCAAGATTTCGGGGGCGGATATATGACGGATTGGGGAGCGCACATGTTTGACATCGCCCAATGGGGATTAGGCAGGGATCACAGCGGGCCTGTGGCTTTAATTCCTCCCGGTAAAGGCAAAGAGGAAGGATTGGTTTACCGTTATGAAAATGGTGTCGAAATGATCCACCAACCGGTTTCAGGAAAAAACTACTGTCATTTTATCGGTTCCGAAGGTGAAGTTTTTCTCGGTCGCGGTGAACTGCGCACTACTCCCGAAGCATTAAAGGACAAAATATTTGATAAACAAGATTATAAAATCCAGGTGTGTGATAACCATCACCAGGATTTTCTCAATGCCATACGAACACGCCTGGCACCGATCTGTGATGTTGAAACCGGCCACCGTACGGCTACTGTCTGCAACATTGGAAACATCGCTTATAATCTGCAACGTCCCCTCTACTGGGATCCTGAAAAAGAGCGATTTAAGAAAGACGCTGACGCCAACAAACTCTTAAAACGGCGCATGAAAAAAGAGTGGCGCGTGTAGTGAATAGCCGGATGATCAGAGGGTAAAAAAAAACTACACTTTATCCTGCGCAATCCTCGCTTTGGAATCACTTCAGACCTTCGAACCTCGCAGCCAAAATCTAATCTAACCTAACGTTTCAACCACGCTTCCCGCAGGGCTACCTGCTCAGGTGTGGCTTGAGGATTGGGTGAAAGCAAATGCGGTTGTACTATTTCAATCTTCCCTACAGGGGCAGTCAGTATGGTTTCTTTTTTATCGCCATTGGAATTTTTGCGAAGCACGAGGTAAGAAATGTCTTTACCCTCTTCCAACGTCAGCAATTGCCTTTGAATAAACGCTCCAAATTCCGGACTTCCAATTTGGGGAATTTCTTCATTATTAATCTTTAACAGCACATCGCCCTGCTGAAAACCGAGCGCTTTTCCCATCGCATTAAGGTGTGCAATAGTGGCTATCTGTAATTTGGGTATACTGTCCGCCTGGGCAATCCCAAGGTCAGGGCTATCAATTCCAATGCTCAGGTCTTCATACCGATGTTCTGCAGCATAGGTCACGCCTATTTCGAGAAAGATCTCTTCAAAAGGAAGGGGCTCAATATCCTTGTGAAAAGGTTCTTCGCCTTTTGAAAATGGTTCCCGGCCTTTTACGTAGCGCGTGAAAAACTCTCCGATTTCAGGATAGGTCATCCCGGTGATTTCGTTGAACAATTCATCATCCTTGAATGCTTTGTTCTTGCCATATTTTTTGGATAACTCAACCATCAATTGTTGCAGGCCGTATTTTCCTTCAGAGTGTTTCAGTAATTTAATGTCCAGGCATAAACCAATCAGCGCTCCTTTTTGATAAACGTTGTAATATTGATCGTGATATTTATCCAGGGTGAACTTACTGATTTCGGTAAATGAAACATCGTCTTTAAACTGGGAGGCTGATATCATTTTTTCCCGTAGAGTCTGCATATATTCATTGAGGTCAATCAACCCGTACTTAACCTGTACCAGGCCTGCGAAATATTCCGTTACACCTTCATACATCCAGAGATGTTGTGACATTTTGGGATCATTGAAATCGAAGTTTTCAATTTCTTCGGAATGTACGGTAAGCGGAGTGACGATGTGGAAAAATTCATGTGCCGCAAAATCCCTGAGCTGTTGATTCATTTGATCAATAGGCACTTCAGGCATGTAATAGAATGAAGAATAGGAATGTTCGAGAGCACCGTAGCTCAGCAATGGTTTGTCCGTAAAATAGAATATAAAAGCATATTTATTGACGGGCAGATCTCCCCCTAAAAATTCTTTCTGAGCCATGAGTACCTCACGAATGCTTTCAGCAATTTGTTTGGCGGTTATCTTTGCGTTAGGGGAGTAGGAGCCAATCAGAACTTCCGTGTTTGCCACTCTGATCACCGCGGTATCGGGTTTTGCATACATCAACGGTGAGTCTACCAACTGATCATAATCAGTGGCTTTGTAAACATCCATGAGACGGTTCAAGTCAGGGGAAGTTTTTTCAAGTTTTACGTTTTTCAGGGGAGATCCCGTCTGCACGGGTATAAGCCCTGTAGAACCATAAAGACCTTTTTCACGGATGACATTTAATTGAAAGCCTGTTTCTTTCATGCCATTGAAATAGCCAAAAAATCCACTCGAGTTAAGGACGAAATTTTTTCCAGCTTCGATATTAGTTCCCGCCGGCCAAAAAATTTCGGGACCCTCCATATCGGTATCCCAGCTGTCATCCACCCAGTAAGATATTTTAGTGATTTTACCGGCATTTTTGATTTGCCATGAGTTCTCATCAATTTTTTCAACCGGAAGTTTTTTTCCTTTTTTATCCGTCGCGCGGAAATCAGAAACATACCTTCCGTAGTCAGCTATGGCATACGTTCCGGGGACGATTTTCGGAAGATAAAATATGATTTCCTGTTGATTTATAGAAGGGGGGATAAGTTCAACAAATACTTTATCGTCCACTACTTTGGTAAGGTCGACCGTGTATTGATATTGATTTGCCTGGCTGAATGTAGAAAACGAACCGGAAAGAACCCCTATTAGGGCGATTAAAAATCTCATGCGTATAAAATTTTGGGAACCAAGTTAGTTTTATTTTGTTGGGATAGTAATCATTAAAGTAATAAGTAAGGATAAACAGGGCAAAACGTGAAGAAAACGGTCATAATCGGCGCCACCACAAATCCAGGCAGATATGCTTACCTGGCCGCCCGTATGTTAACGGAATATAATCATGAAATCGTTCCTGTAGGTGTCAAGGACGGAGCTGTTTTTGGTATTGATATCCTGGATATTTTTCAAAAGCCCGCTGTAAAAAATGTTCATACCGTGACGCTGTATATTGGCCCGCAACGACAACCGGAACATTATGATTACATCCTCAGCCTAAAGCCAAAGCGGATTATTTTCAATCCGGGAACCGAAAACTCAGAGTTCATTAAAAGAGCTGAAGAGGCAGGGGTGGAAGCACTGGAAGCCTGCACGCTGGTAATGTTGCGAAGTCTTCAATATTGATTATTTTTTCAACACAGCCACCAGTACTATTTTCCAACTATTATCGGTTTTATCCTTTTCCAACACCCGTATTTCTGTTTGTTCAGGTCCTCTTACTCCATTGGTAACAAGGGTTTGTTTAAAGCGGGCATAGGCGCCATCTTTGTAAATGCGCAGGTCCTCCCACTTACGGTCAATATTGATGTTGCTGGGCTTTGAAGTAACAAAATAATCTGTGAAGCCTATTTCAATCGCTTTCCACCCCTCGTAATAATTGATGCCGGCGGTATCTGCATAAGACCAATAGGCATAGGGAACATGCGACCAGCTTTTGATCCAGTTTTGATAATCGGTGTTGAAATAAGCTTTTGTTTCCCTTTCAATCACGGCTTTGATAGCCTGTTCATCAGTCATTTTTTGAGCCAATACCGGGATGGACAGTAAAAGTCCAACGGCCATTGAGATTACTGTATTTTTCATGGCATTTGATTTTTTAGTAGAGATAAAGTAATGTACTTAAAATTCTTCTTTACTTCAAGATATTTCATCCCAAAAGTATTGCAAGGGAGGCACGGGAATCCGCAAACAAAAACGGCAAAATCCAATGATTTTAATTCGAAGGATCGGAATCTGAAATATGGACAAAAACATTCCGGGCTCTTAGTTCCCAGACCCTGCGCTGAATAACTTCTATCGTTTTTCTATTCCAGGGATTGCTGACAAGGGAAAGGATCTTTAAATGCTTGAAATCAAAAAAAGCTTCTGGAATTTCTGATATAAAGTTATGGGATACATCCAGTTCCTCCAGGTTATCCAACTGGAGGATAGAATTGGGCAAATGATTCAGATTATTATTATTAGCCCATATAAATCGCAGGCCAGTAATATTACCCAATGTCTCAGGTAGTTTATCCATGCGGTTGTCCCAGACATACAAACCTTGCAGCGAAGAGAGGTCCTGAATGCTTTCTGGCAAGGATACCAATCGATTATGAGAAAGGTAAAGCATGGTAAGATTTTTCCAGCGACTAAACTTGGGTTCCACCCTTTCAATTTTATTGTAAAAAAGATCTATTTCACGCAAGGATTGTATTTGGTAAACGCCGGAAGGAATGGACTCCAGTTCATTGTGATAAAAGGATAATTGTTCCAGTTTAATTAACAACCCTATGGCGGGGTGAACACGGTAAATTTTATTGTAGTTGAAATTGAGTTTTCGCAGGTTGTGAAAATTTTGAATAGAAGCGGGAACCTTTGTTATGTTATTGTGTTGCAGTCCAACCTTTTGCACATAGGGATGTCTTTTTATTTTCCTTCTTAGCGAGAGTCGGTTATGCTGAAGATTGAGCTCGCTTAATTTCGAATTATGGCGAGCCCCATTGGGGAAGCGTGTCAGCATATTTTCGGCGAGATCCAATGATTGGAGTTCAGGCCAAAGACGAAAGGATTTGGGTAGTGTTTTTGGATTATTTGTCCGGATTAGCAATGTTTTAATTTGACGGTTTTTTTTCAATTTCAACGCGCCTGGTGATTGGTTGTTATAGATTTTGATTGCTTGGAGTTGAGTGAGTGAATTGAGCTCTTTGGGCAAACTTTTAAACCGCGTGTTTAAGAATTCCAGTGATTCCAGATTTTTACATTGAAGAATAACGGGCGGAAAAGATGTTTTTCCATAATTATGGATACTGACTTTTTTGACGGTCAGTAAATCCTTTACACGCGATAGACTGTCGAGAGAAATATGGTCCTTGCCCGGTGAATAAATTTTCCGGAAACCAATGATGGCTGCCTGACAGATATTCCAATGAACCGTCAACAGGCTATCTAATTTAGGTCCGTTAACGGGTGTGGAATTTTGCAGAATACTGATCTTCTGTTCGAGGGCTGCCAGGGCGAGGGAATCCTGTTTGGATTTGTAAATTCGGATAGAGGTGGGGTTGTGAAAGAATTTTGCCTGTGCATAGGTGGATACATTCTGCAGGCACATGGCAAATAAAAAAATGAAAGATGATTTTTTTAAAATCATGTGCTCAACTTTTTGTGAAAGCGGACATTAAACTAAGAATTTAGTTAGTATTCTGCAATACTATTTCAGGGCGTCAAAATATGTTCAATTTTTCGGAAGAAAAATGCTGATAGCGCGGCAAAAAAATGTATTTTTGACGGTTCTAATCCATGCAAATGAGCGAAGTAAAAGACAAAGTCCCAGCTGGCTATTCGGCCAGTAATATTCAGGTTTTAGAGGGTTTGGAGGCAGTGCGGAAAAGACCTGCCATGTATATCGGGGATTTGGGTGTAAAAGGATTGCACCACCTTGTCTGGGAAGTAGTAGATAATTCCATCGACGAGGCTCTGGGAGGGTATTGTGACCTTATTCAGGTAGCCATCAATGAAGATAATTCCGTTACTGTAATCGATAACGGCCGGGGGATTCCTACCGACATGCATGAAAAGGAACAGCGTTCTGCGCTCGAGGTAGTGATGACGGTTTTGCATGCCGGCGGGAAATTTGACAAAAATACCTATAAAGTTTCCGGTGGCTTGCACGGTGTCGGTGTTTCCTGTGTAAACGCCTTGTCAGAGGTGCTTCAAGCTACCATTTACCGGGAGGGAAAAATATTTGAACAGGAATATCAAAGAGGCGTCCCTCAGTATCCGGTTCGTGTTATCGGTGATTCTGACCTTCAGGGAACCACCGTGCATTTCAAACCCGACCGGCAAATATTTCTCGTGTGGGAATATAATTACGAAACGATAGCGTCGCGTCTTCGCGAATTATCTTTTTTAAATCCGGGTATTCAGATAACCCTGAAAGATCTGAGAGAGAAGGATGAAAAAGGCGAACCGCGAAATGACATTTTTTTATCACAGGGTGGATTGAAGGAATTTGTTAACTACATTGATTCGACCCGCGAGAAACTCATCCCTGAGCCGATATATATTGAAAACGACAAGGGTTCTGTTCCTGTACAGGTAGCGTTAAGCTACAACACGTCCTTTACGGAAAACCTCGTTTCCTATGTGAATAATATCAATACTCACGAAGGGGGTACTCACGTGGCGGGTTTCAGAAGAGCACTTACAAGGACTTTAAAAAATTATGCTGATAAGTCTGGCTTGCTGGAAAAAGCTAAACTGGAGATCAGCGGGGAGGATTTCAGGGAGGGACTAACGGCGGTAATTTCTATAAAGGTAGCGGAGCCTCAATTTGAAGGGCAGACAAAGACTAAGCTCGGTAACTCGGATGTGATGGGAATAGTAGATCAATCCGTAGGCGAGGTATTGAACCATTATCTGGAGGAACATCCGCGCGAAGCTAAATTGATTGTGAACAAAGTAATTCTCGCGGCCCAGGCTCGTTATGCCGCGAAGAAGGCCCGTGAAATGGTTCAGCGCAAAAATGTTCTTTCAGGAACTGGACTGCCGGGTAAACTCGCTGACTGTTCGAGCACTGATCCCAGTATCTGTGAAGTTTACCTTGTTGAGGGAGATTCGGCAGGTGGTTCCGCGAAGCAAGGGAGGGATCGAAATTTCCAGGCGATACTTCCATTGAGGGGTAAAATCCTGAACGTCGAAAAAGCGCAGGAGCATAAAATTTATGACAACGAAGAGATCAAAAATATCATCACTGCGCTGGGCGTCAGCTTTGGTACAGTAGAGGATGACAAAGCTTTGAATATTAACAGGCTGCGATATCATAAAATTATCATCATGACCGATGCTGATGTAGATGGAAGTCACATCAGAACACTTATTCTCACTTTCTTTTTCAGATATATGAAGGATTTGATAGAACGCGGATTCGTCTACATTGCCCTGCCTCCGCTGTATCTGGTGAAAAAGGGAAAAGAAGAGCGCTATTGCTGGACCGAAGAGGAACGCGGCGCTATTGTCAGGGAACTGGCCGGTGGGAAGGAAGACTCCGTTCACGTGCAGCGATACAAAGGCTTGGGGGAAATGAATCCTGAACAATTGTGGTCTACTACCATGGATCCGGCACGCCGGTCATTAAAACTTGTGAGTATTGAATCGGCCGCTGAAGCTGACCATTTATTTTCCATGTTGATGGGGGATGAAGTAGCTCCACGCCGTGAATTCATTGAAAAAAATGCGAAATATGCGAGAATTGATATTTAGAATTCTGCATTGAGGGCCAACTGTGAGTTCGCTCTTTTAAGTTGTTGTTATTTAAGCAAGTATGGCCACTCACCCCACAGCTCGTGCTAAAAGGTCTGGCAGAATTAAAAGCCAAACTTTTATTTAAAATAGTAGTTTTAATATGAATGAGGCAGTAATGTCCTTAGAGAAGATTACTCAGCATATTTTGGAGAGTAATTATATTAGTCGCGACCTCAGTTGGCTTCAGTTCAACTATCGCGTACTCGATCAGGCCAGACACATTCACCGAAGTATTTTTGACCGGCTAAAGTTTCTTTCTATTACGGCCTCTAATCTGGATGAATTTTGCACTATCCGGCTGGGGAGTTTGTACAATTACATCGATTACGGAAAAGAAAGATTTGATTATAATGGTTTGCGGGAGGAGCCATTCCGACGTCTTTTGTTGGCGGAAACCCTGAGGTTTTATAAAGATCAAAATGAATATTATGTAAAGAAATTAAAACCCCTGTTTGAAAGCAATGGTTTTATGATCGCAGGGTACGCGGATTTGACTGTTGAGAATACCCATAAAGTCAATGAGTATTTTAACAGTATTATTTTTCCGATGCTTACCCCGATGGTCTTTGATAATTATCACACCTTTCCGGTGTTGATGAACAACCGGCTTTTGTTTGGTGTTGTAACAAAAAACCCCGGCGATACCCAAAATCAGTTTAAGGTATCTTTCATACAGGTGCCACACAATCTTCCACGCTTCTATGAGATCGCTACGGAAGACAGGATCCTTTTTGTTCCGGTGGAAGATATCATCAGTTATAACATCCATAATCTTTTTAGAAATGTGGAGATCGCGAGTATCAATCTTTTCCGCATAAACCGCAACGGTGATTTTACATTGGAGGAAAGTGAAGATATTGAATCAAACTTTCTGGAGGACCTTAAACGGAAAATAAAAACCAGGCGATCTGGCAGAGTTGTCAGGCTGGAAGTAATGGATGGTCCTGATGCATGGATGATGCGTATTCTAAAAATCCAATGGGATCTTGATGACCATAACATTTTTTATGTGCCTAAATCCAGTTTGATGGATTTTACCGGATTGATACAAATTGTTAGCCACAAGGAGTTTAAAGCCAAACGCGCGCACAAACCAGATCACATAAAACCTTTAAATTTTCAGGAGCAGGGGTCCAGAGATCTTTTTGAGGTTTTGCAGGAAAGGGATATTTTGCTGCACCATCCGTATAATTCGATGGAACCAGTGCTTGAGTTATTAGAAAAAGCAGCTGACGATCCCTATGTGCTGTCAATCAAAATTACCATATACCGGGTAGCTAAAGAGTCACGGGTTACTGCCGCATTGCTCCGGGCAGCGGAGAATGGAAAACACGTATCGGTACTTTTTGAAGTGAAGGCCCGCTTTGATGAAGAAAATAATTTGCGAGAAGCACAGCGACTGCAAAAAGCGGGCTGTTTTGTGATCTATGGGGTGAGCAGCCTAAAGACTCACACAAAATTACTGCTGATTGTAAGGAGATTTGGCGATGATAAGGTTACTCGATTTGTTCATCTTTCCAGTGGGAATTATAATGAAACGACCGCGGGCCTATACGTGGACATTGGATTGCTCACTACAAGGGAAGTCTATGCCAATGACGTATCCGAATTTTTTAACGTTATCACCGGGCACTCGCAACCCTCTACCTATCGCAACCTTATTACCTCGCCTCGCGATATGCGTATTCAGTTGTGCAACCTCGTAAAACGTGAGGCCGACAATGCAAGGCAGGGCATAACATCCGGTATCGTAATCAAATTGAATTCGTTACAGGATAAAGAATTTATTGATGAGTTGTATGCGGCCTCGCAAGCGGGGGTTCCTGTCAAATTAATTGTCCGCGGTATGTGTAGTTTAAGACCGGGCCGGAAAGGCGTCAGCGAAAATATACAAGTGCTTTCGATTGTAGGTGAGTATCTTGAGCACTCAAGAATTTATTACTTCCACAACGCGGGGAATCAAAAAGTATACATTGGCAGTGCAGATGCCATGGTAAGAAGTTTTGACCGAAGAATTGAATCTCTTTTTTTACTGGAGGAAGAAATACTCAAAAAGCAGGCAATCAATAATCTTCGGTTTAACCTGAAGGATAATGTGAATGCGTATATCATGCAGGAAGATGGCTCGTATACATGTAAGGAACAAAACGGTGAGCCAGTGTTTAATATGCACAAGGAATTCTATAATATCACAAAGGACATCGTTCTGGAAGCTTCCCTGTTCTAGATTAGTGAATAGTGTGAAATCTTTTTCTATTTATGGGAGTGTCGTAAAAAAGCCTGCGGTGGTGGAGAAACCCAGGGTAGATAGTGAAGTGCTCATCAGTATAGATCCCCTTACTTTAGATGATTCATTTGTGTATGTTCATTGTTACTTCCACAATAGCGGGAAAGACATGCTTATCCGAATCTGGAAAACCACTTACCTAATAGACAAAGTCTCTTCTGCACGTTCCAAACTCGTGCATGCTGAAAATATTTCTTTGGCCCCCGTCTGGACACGAATTCCTGATGGAGGCAGATATGCTTTTCTTCTTATCTTTTCGGGATTACCGAAATCCTGTAAACAATTCAACCTGGTGGAGGAAATCTCCCAGCCCGGAGGCTTTTATCTTGAAAACATTTCCCGTAACGAGAGCGATGTGTATCACATCGACTTGAAATAATTTTCCTATCATCAAAGTAGCCTTGGCTGGAGAGACTATTTTGCACGCGTCCACAGCAGGAATAAAGTGCTCATTGGTCAGAAGTGTTTCAAAATACGAAAAGTACCCACAGCGACAGGGGTACATTTTCTCATATTATTCACAATTTTGAGCTGAGCTCTTTTCCCGGACGGAATTTTGCAACTTTTTTAGCCTTGATTTTAATGCTTGCCCCTGTAGCTGGGTTGCGGCCTTTTCGGGCCGCCCTTCTTGTCACGGAAAACGTTCCGAATCCTACCAGCGTTACCTTATTTCCAGCCCTCAGTGTTTTCATTACTCCATCGATAAATGACTCGATTGCGGCTGTGGCCTTTACCTTCGTGAGTCCAGCGTCTTTCGCGAGTTTTGCAACTAGATCAGCTTTGTTCATAGGCAAGTGAGTTAAGGTTAATAAGGCTGGTAAAGATAAACTTTTTATTCCCATCAAATGAGCCTTATTGAGTTCAAGTAATATGGTTGAGTTCCGGACGAGGGTCTGAATGGAACGCTTCAACGAGGGTTCTAAGTAAGTGGTATTCAGAATAGATACTAAGGCATTCTTTTTGATACATTTATTATTAATTAATCAATCTGATGTCTATGCATTTATTCATTTTATTTTCATCGATCTTCTTTCAGCAAACCCCGCTCACCATAATCAGCCCGGATTTTGTAAACGAGGGAAGTATTCCTTCACGACTTACCTGCGATGGGGAGAGGATAAATCCGACGCTTATTATCAATGGGATTCCGGAGGGGACCATTAGCCTGGCGTTGATTGCAGAAAATGTTGACGCCTCAGAGAAAACCATAACCCAATGGGTTGTCTGGAATATTAAGCCAACAGAAGCAATTTTTGAAAACACCATTCCTGGTGTTCAGGGTGTCAATAGCACGGGCAAAACGGGATATTTGCCCCCATGTCCTCAAGAAGTTTCGCAGCGCTATGTTTTTAAAATTTATGCTTTGGATGCCGCGCTGACGCTAAGAGCTAAGGCGCACAGGAAACAATTGGAAGCCGCGATGCAAGGACATATTCTTGCTACCGGCAATCTTGTTGGAGAATATAACCGCAATGTTGTAGCAACAGGAAAAGCCAAGAAATAGATATAACCAAGAACAAGAAATAGATAAAACAGCAAGGTCTATCCAAAATTAAAAGCAAAAAAAAACCCCCGGACGACTTCCGGGGGATTTTTTATTTACCTAACCTATACCTGAAGGTTGACTGTTATAGTCATAGACCAGATTAAAAATATTATGCCAAGTCATTTCGCCTTGCTTTTACAAAAAATTGACCTCAATTAAGAAATTACCTTTATAGACGCAGCAAAATCGACGTACCATTACCATGAAAACCGGGATGTTTTACCCCAGTTTAAAATAATATAAAGCCGCTGCGATAACGAATGCAGCCATTTAGATAAAAATAGGATTTTACACATTGTGGAAGGTGATCCCCAGTTAGGGGTAGGTTATTACTAAATATTTGTGCCATAATTTGCCTTTTAGTATAAAATGTTTTGCACAATTCCACGGAGTTATCCACAATTTCAGCAATGGATGAGGGCGATTTATGTAAGGTTGTAATTTTTGAAACAGCCGTCTTAAATGCTATGTGTGTGTTAGATGTTATCCGATGCAACACCTCTCTTTGATTTGCGGGATTGATTTATTGGTTAATGATCTCTTACGCTGTAGCCTATCAGCCAGAGGCAAATTCTCTTTTGGTTATGAGTTCACCCAAAAAAGTGGTGCTGATTTTTAAAAGGTAATCTTCGTTATAGATGGGCTGGAACTTATTTTTATGACAGCCTTAAATTCTGATTGTGTTTTCACATTCAATAAATGGAAAACTTAATAAATGAAACAACGAGGGGTATGGGCGCAGGGTTGGATTGCATTTAACTCGCGTACTTCTGGGCCGGCCCCTTCATGTATTTGCACAATGGTTTGGTCGTGAATGACGGCTCATAATGGCCACTATTCTTCTAAGTGACATGCGATTGAGAAATATGCTATTGTATATGAGGTCAAAATATGACTTCCCTCGGGATTTGCCATACCCGTAAGATTCCCCGTCATTTTGGAAGATGATGTGAAGATATTTTCAGATATTTATGGAATGGCCGTCTTCGAAGGGGGTCATAGCTTAACCAAAAGATCCCTAAAGCCATGAAGAGTAACGCGTTCTTACGAGGAACTATTGTTTTCAATTCATTCTGGTTTTTACTTTTGTTTACCGCGTTATCCGGGCCTTTGTGTGCTCAAAAAAAACTTCAGGTTCAAAAAGCTGAAATGGCTTTTACATCCAATGCCGAGTTAGAATTGATACGGGCAACCTCCAGCAAAGTTCAGGGATTGATCGACCCTGCTTCCAAACAATTTGCTTTTACAGTGGATGTAAAGACCTTCCAGGGCTTTAATAGTGAACTTCAGCGGGAACATTTCAATGAAAAATATATGGAGAGTGAAAAGTTTCCGAAAGCTCGTTTTAGCGGAAAAATTATTGAGCCCGTAGATTTTTCAGTCGACGAGTCTTACGATGTCAGGGCAAAAGGTGAGCTTGATATTCACGGTCAGAAACAAACAAGAATTATTAAAACAAAAGTTACTGTCCTGAACGGAAGGGTATATCTTGAATCCACCTTCTTTGTACCATTATCAGACCACAATATTTCAATTCCAAGTATTGTAAGCCAGAAAATTGCCACAGAGATTGAGATTGCATTTAAAGCCACAATGTCGTTGCAATAGCTTATGAAAAAATTCATATATCTGGTAATTTTTTCGTTGTATCTAATGGCGTCAGTAGCGGTGGGTCAGACACCATTTTTTCAGCAATATTTTCTCCTAAAGAAAAATGAACCTATCCAGGTGAATAAAGTTTTTCAGGATCACACCGGGTTCATTTGGTTTGGCACAAACAAAGGCCTGTTCAGATTTGACGGGCTGAATTATAGGAGATTTGACAAGGCAGACACGGCAGTCGACAATAATATTACTGCTTTGGCAGAAGATACCCTTGGCAGGATCTGGCTGGGTCACCAAAACGGTCAGCTTTCTTATTTGGAAAATGGCAGACTTAACCGATTCGAAACCCGGGAAGGTGCGGCCACTGAACCAGTTTCAGATATACTGTTTGACAGAAAAGGTACTTTGTGGTTTTCAACATTAAACGACGGCCTGTATTACTATATAGGTAAAAGGTTGTACAGGGTTGACGACCAGGAGGGGTTACCTGATTTATTTATTTACGACTTGTTTGAAGATCCTGATGGAAAAATTTGGGCAGGAACTGATGGGGGTATCGCTATCTGTTCCCTCAATAACCGGAAAATACATATCCAGGTACTGAATACAGATGATGGCCTTTCTGATATAATAATAAAAAAAATTCAGCTGTTGACTCCCGATACCATCAGCTTTGCGACAGAAGATGGGGGAATTTTTAATTTAAATATCAAGACGCAGGCAATCAAACCGCTGATTGAACAGACCTGGACCTACGGATCAATTTCTGATTTCGTATTTAAAGAAGACCAGGTATGGATATCATCTCCCCGTAAGGGTATAGTGGTCTATGACAGGCATACCAAGGCCGCAAAACTCTTTAATAAATATGAAGGCCAAAGTTTATTTTCCGTAAATGACCTGATGAGCGATGCAGAAGGAAATATATGGTTGGGTTCCAAAGTAGGGGTGAGACGCACATTAGGTGATGCAGTCGAACACATTGACCTGCTAGATCCCGTAAGGGACCTCAATATTGTTGCTTTGGCCGTAGATAGTAAAAATGGAATCTGGTTCTCAAATAGCGAAGGTCTTTTCTTAAAAACGTATGATGACAACGGTGAAAGCCTTATCGAGAAAAAACTAGGGAGCAGCGCCTTCAAGAATGCTTCGATTATAAGCTTATACGTCGATACCGAAGGCTATGTATGGGCAGGATTTTATGGTAATGGACTATTGAGAATTAATCCGGTTACCGGTCAACTCAAACATTTTTATAAGGAACTTAGGAACGGGAACATTTTGAGCATCACCGGAAAAGGAAATACCGTATGGCTCGCAACGCTCGGTGGAAGTACTTCCATCACTGTTGATAACGGAAAATATGCGATAACGAATTATGGTTCTGCTGATGGCCTGAGTTCAGACTTTGTTTATCAGGTTTTCATTGACAGCAAGGAGCGAATCTGGTTTGCCACGGATGGCAAAGGTGTGAGTATGCGGGATGGAAATGGTTTTCATCATTTCGAAGAAGGTTTAGGATCAAAAGTGGTTTACAGCTTTGCCGAAGACATTAACAAAAATATCTGGGCCTCTTCACAAGACAATGGAATCTATCGGTTCGATGGAAAAAAATTTGAGGTGGTTCCCGAGATCAGGCTTCGTGATAATACCATTCAATCATTATCTGCGGATCAGCTTGGGAATATTATGATGATGCACAATTTTGGGATAGACGTCTATGATGTTAACCGAAAACAAATGCGTTATTGGGGTGAGGAATCGGGCATACATGACAAATTTCCTAACCTTAACGCCCTCGCGAAAAATCTTGATGGGGGGATGTATATCGGCACCAGTAAGGGGATCGTTAAATTTTCACTGAGCAATGATCATGTCATTGCTTCTCCCCGGCCCGCCATTGATACCATCAGGATTTATGACGACTTTATAGATATTTCCAAACCCCTGCAACTCGATTATAATGAGAATAATGTTACGATAAATTACCTGGGGTTCTGGTATCAGAATTCAGAAAACCTGAATTACCTCTATACGCTGGAGAATTATGATATCGATTGGATCGGAACCCGCAATCAGAATGTAACCTATTCGCGGCTTCCTCCCGGAGATTATGTTTTTAAAGTTAAAGTATCGGAAACTGAAAATTTTACCAATGCGTTTGAAAGCTCTTTGGCATTCTCAATTACTCCCCCCTTCTGGCGCACAGGCGCATTCTATATTTTCATTGCAGGTTTGCTATTGATCAGCGGTTATAGTGTGATTAAGTTCCGCGAACGAAAACTTTTGGAAGATAAAATGATTCTTGAAGGCAAGGTTGAGGAACGGACACTGGAAATCCAAAGGAACACCGAAGAAATTCAGGCGCAGAACGAAGAGATTATGGCGCAGGCCGAAGAGATTCAGGGAATTAATGAAAATCTCGAAATGCTTGTTAAGGAGCGCACGGCCGAACTGGAGAAAAAAAATAAAGCCCTTGAAGAGTATGCTTTTATCAATGCCCATAAACTCCGAAGTCCGGTCGCTTCGATTTTGGGACTGCTTAACCTTTTGAAGAAAATGGAGTTAATTGAGGAGGCAAGTATCATTCGTGATCACCTTCAAAAATCTGCCGTTAAACTGGATGAAGTGGTGCGCTCCATTACAAAAGCGATCGAAAGAGCCGACAACGAGTACTTTTAATAAATCTTTTGTAAAATATTGATAGTCAATATTTTATGCGCTAAATTTGCCAAGATTTCGTTGCGATTTTAGGGTAAATTTTGTATCTTACTCGATACCGGTCGCACTTTAGCAATTGCCTTCTTTCCCCTCGTATTCACCGTTAATTCATCATTTCAAAATCGTTCCTGGCGAGTCATCATGCGTGGTGGCATAATCCTTACAGATTCTTTCTTCTATATTTTATCCTATTCATCGCCGCTTTTAACAACCATATCGAAAAATATTACTCCTATTCATTTCTGCAGGCAGCAGGTATAGTTCTTGTATCCCTCTGCATTAGATCAACCAGCAGAATATGAAAAGGTTAGCAATAAGTGGATGTGTATTAATTACGTTACTTCTTTTGGATTCATGCGCAAAGAATCCGGTAACAGGGAAAAATGATTTCATGCTGATGTCCAAAGGACAGGAGGTAGCTATGGGCCAGCAATCGGATCCCGAAATAGTTTCGTTTTTCGGAATTTATGAGAGCGAACCTATTCAACGTTTTATTAAAGAAAAAGGCCAGGAAATGGTAACCGTTTCACACAGGAAGGACCTAAAATATGATTTTAAAATAGTTGATTCCCCTGTTGTTAATGCTTTCGCTGTTCCGGGAGGTTATGTCTATTTTACCCGGGGTATTATGGCGCACTTTAACAATGAGGCGGAATTTGCTGGAGTACTTGGTCACGAAATTGGACATATCACAGCAAGACACTCTGCCAAACAGTATAGTAATGCCATGCTTGGTCAGATAGGTTTAGTGGCTGGTTCTGTTCTTTCGCCGGCATTTGCACAATATGCGGAAATGGCCGGACAGGGACTTCAACTTCTTTTTTTAAAATTCGGACGTGATGCCGAAAGTCAGTCTGATAAATTAGGTGTAGAATACTCTACAAAAATTGGCTACGATGCCCAGGAGATGGCAGGGTTTTTCAGTACCCTTGACAGGTTGAGCGCTCAGTCCGGGGGTGGAGAGGTTCCTACTTTTTTATCCACTCATCCCGACCCTGCTGACCGCGAAGTTAAAGTTGCAAAAATGGCTGCCGATTGGAAAAGAAAACTTGATAATGCTGACCTTGATGTGAATCGGGACAGCTATTTAAAAATGATTGATGGCCATCAATCATTTTTAAATAGCTG
>JBDSIM010000201.1:0-33260 GCA_039917935.1 Cyclobacteriaceae bacterium
CTTAATCAATTAGTCGGCCTGGCTGACCGCGCGGGCAAGGAGTGGATCGACTTTATTCAAACTACAGAAAATTTTAACCGGGAAATGACTTATAAAAATTACGTGGGAGAAGATTACACCAACAATGTAGAAATGATTATGATACACCTGGTCAATCATTCATCGTATCATCGCGCTCAAATTGCCATGCTTCTTCGGCAAAAAGGGTTTGAACCGATCAACACGGATTTCATAACCTATGACCGGGTTATTACAGGACAATTGAAAGATTAAGACACTTACATACAATTACATACGCTCCATGAAAAACATAATGCTTGTACTCCTTTCATTACTTTGGGTAAGAATGGCCTATGCGCAGGGAGACATCACCATTTGCCATACTTCTTCAACCGAGAAATTTGCATCATTTGCGTCAAACGAAAATTTTAATAAAGAACATCAAATGCCGTTGACGTATATTCATGAAAGTCAGGAGGGCGGTAAGATGATACAATTCAAAACACCCGACGGCAAGGACGCCAGCGGGTATCTGATCGAAGCAAAAAAGAAAACTGATCTTTGGATATTTGTTTTCCAGGAATGGTGGGGACTAAATGACAACATTAAACGACAGTCGGAATCTCTTTTCAAAGATCTTGGAAATGTGAATGTGATCGCACTTGATATGTACGACGGCAAATTGGCCACCGACCGCGAAACTGCTGGCAGCTATATGCAGCAGTTCAAGCAGGAACGAGGAGACGCGATCATAAAAGGAGCGTTGAATTTGGCCGGCGACAATGCCACGATAGGTACCATCGGGTGGTGCTTTGGTGGGGGCCAATCCTTATTGGCCTCACTGATCGCAGGAAACAAGGCTGCGGCCTGTGTTATCTATTATGGAATGCCTGTTGATGATGTCTCCCGATTAAAAACATTGAAGTCAGATGTCTTGGGAATTTTCGCAACTAAGGATCAGTACATTAATCCCCAGGTCGTTCAGAAATTTGAGGAGAATATGAAGGCCGCCGGTAAAAAAATTACCATAAAAAATTACCATGCCGACCATGCTTTCGCCAATCCCAGCAACCCCATTTTTGATAAAGGAGCTACGGAAGATGCTTATCAGCATACGGTCGCATTTTTAAAGGAAAAATTGAAATAGAGGGTGTGGCACTGGGCGGTTACCCATAGCCATTACGTTAGTAACCATTGCTCTTATGCCGTTAAATGAAGTTTGTAAGGCAGTTTAAGTACGTGATGCTGAATGGAATGGGTATCCGGGTTTATCAGAAATCAAGGAGCCTATTCCCAAACAATCTCCTTCTCCTGTTTAAACCACTCCAGATACCTTGATGTATGAAGTTTCTCGACCGCATTCCTTTTTACTTTCAGGGAAGGGGTCATCAATCCGTTTTCAATTGTCCAGCCGTCTTTGAGTATGACAACCACCCGAATTTGTTCATACTTCTCCAGCGTTAGATTGACACTATCGAGCGTTTTTTTTATTTCAGTTGCCAATGGTTCTTTGGCTTTCTCGCGACCCGTTAATGATAAAGTTATCAGGGCGATGGGTTGTGGTAAGCCAGTTCCCACCACACATACCTGGTCAATGTCTGTATTCGTAGAAAATTTTAATTCAATGGGCGCGGGCGCGATGAACTTTGCCTTATCAGTCTTAAACTGATCTTTTAGCCTTCCGGTAATGGTTAGAAATCCCTGGGAATCAATTACGCCCTGATCACCCGTTTTTAAAAAACCATCGTCTGTAAAGACACTGGCGGTGGTGACGGGATCCTTGTAATAACCCTTCATCATCGCACGATGCCGGATGAGTATCTCCCCCTGGGGGTCGCATTTTACGTCGACCTCAGGCCACGCCTGGCCTACTGTACCAATTTTAATCAAACGATAATTGGAATGGGAATAGGCTGTATTTTCCGTCATTCCATAGGTCTCGCGGATGTCCAAACCAATACCCTTAAACCATTTAAGCAAGCTTACCGGCGTGGGGGCTGCTCCGCAAACAATGGGTGAAGCCTTCCCTAACCCCAGTTTTTTTATGATTATCTTCTTCAAGACCATACTGACCAGCGGAATAGATAGAAGTTTGTTGAATTTTTCTTCGGGAATCTTTCTAAAAATACCTTCCTGAAATTTCGCGAATATCCTGGGTACGCCACCGAAGATAGTCGGCTGCTCATGCTGCAGGTCTTCTGGAAATTTCTGAAGCGATTCGGTAAATGAAATCGTGCTGCCCGAAGACAGGGCCACCATTTCCATGAGCGCTCGTTCCGCGATGTGACTTAAAGGCAGATAAGAAAAAAAGAGCTGAGGTTTATCAAGGTGAAAATACTTTCTCACCTGCCTCCCGACATATCCGAAGGAACCAAAGGACAACATGACCCCTTTGGGAGTTCCGGTGGTTCCGGAGCTGTACATGATGCTGGCAAGCTGATCGGGGTCCGGTGTATTGTTTTCCAGTAACGGTTCGTGTATGCGAAGGAGGTCGTCCCATTTTAATCCGTCTGGTGGCCCATAAAAAGGAAAACTTATTTTGTGCAGATCCTGACCAATACCACTTCTCTGTAATTCATAGTCATCGACCTTGCCTAAGAAAATCAATTTCGATTCGCTGTGATCAAGAATCTGCTTGACTCCTGGACCGGAAAGGGTTGCGTAAACGGGAACACTTACATGTCCGGACATCATTATAGAAAGATCAGCCAGAATCCAATGAGCGCAATTTTTTGATAGAATCGCAATATTTGATTGAGGGGGAAAATGCAACGACCTTAACGCAGTTGCCATCCTTCTAATCTCAACCCCAGCTTGTTGATAGGTCCAGGATTTCCATACGCCCTCGATAGGTTGTCGTAAAAATATTTGTTCAGGGGTCTGTTTTTCCCACTTGTAGAAGGCGGATAAAGGTGTTTCCTGCTGTTCAGTCATGGCTCAATCTAATAAAATTTTATTTGATTAAAATTTCGAACTCTTTAATGATAACATCCTACTTTCGCACATGGAAAAACCATCTAAAAAACTTTTTTTACTGGATGCATACGCCCTGATTTACCGGGCACATTTTGCGTTCACAAAAACTCCCAGAATCAATTCAAAAGGTCACAATACATCCGTTCCGTTCGGGTTTACCAATACTTTACTCGAGGTAATACAAAAACAAAAACCTACACACATCGGTATTGCTTTCGACACAGCAGCGAAAACGTTTCGCGACGATATTTACAGTGAATATAAATCAACGCGCCAGGAAACACCGGAAGATATACGCTATGGCATTCCCATATGTAAAGAGATCATTCGCGGTTTCAATATTCCCATCCTCGAACTGGATGGATATGAGGCCGATGACATTATCGGTACGATGGCGGCTCAGGCCTGCCAACAGGGCTTTGAGGTTTTTATGATGACCCCCGATAAGGATTTTGGACAGCTCGTTAATGATTGCGTTTTTTTATATAAACCTGCATACATGGGGAATGTCGTTGACATTCTTGGTGTAAAGGAAGTTTGCGAAAAATGGGACATTGAAAACGTATCCCAGGTGAGGGATATGCTGGGTTTGCAGGGAGACACTTCGGATAATATTCCGGGCGTCCCTGGAATAGGTCCGAAAACAGCTGCAGTGCTTTTAAAACAATATGGGTCTGTGGAAAACATTGTGAGCCACGCCAGCGAACTCAAAGGAAAGCAGAAAGAATTGTTCGAGAAGTTTGGTGATCAGGCAATACTTTCTAAAAAATTGGCCACCATAATCACCGACGTCCCGGTGGCCTTTCGCGAGGAAGAACTTTTTTATTCCGGGCCATCAGTGGAGAAACTAAAGCCGATCTTCGATGAACTTGAATTTAAAGGCATTGCCGCAAGGGCTTTTGGAGACCCTGCATCACCCGGGACAAATGCTCCCAAAGTTTTACAAAATCCTCAGCTCTCTATGTTCGGCAAACCTGCGGCAACATCACAAGTGCCGGATAAGCAAACATTTGTTGAAGGAAACACACAATACTATATGGTAGACCTGCCTGAATTACGGCGGGCCCTCATTGAAAAACTCCTTCAGGAAAAAGTCATTGGCGTGGAAACCATTTCAGATGATGTGGCCAACTTTGACTATCAGTTAAAAGGACTTGCTTTCTCTTGTCAGCAAAATGAAGCCCATTTTATTCCGGTCACTGGCCGGGAGGAGGGGGAACAAATAGCAATGGAATTCAAAGCGATTTTTGAAAAAGACTCCATTGCAAAGGTGGGCCATAACCTGAAGGCAACCATGTTGCTGTTGAAAAAGTACGATGTTGAATTGTGCGGACCGCTATTCGATGTGATGCTCGCCCACTACTTGATTGAACCGGAAGCATCGCATAGCCTGCAGGCTCTGTGTTCACAGTATCTGAATTATGAAATGCTTGCAGACCCCGATTCCAAACAAAAAAACCAGGTGTGTGAACGAGCTGATAAGATCTTTCAATTGAAAAGCCCGCTGGAAAGAGACTTAGAGGAACGGACCCATAGCAAGCTGATGCATGACATTGAAATGCCGTTAGCAAAAGTTCTTGCCGCAATGGAATTTGAAGGTGTGAAAGTGGATGTCAAGGCACTGAATAAAATGTCGGATGAATTGAAAGTGGAGATTGATCGCGTACAAAAGGAAATCTTCGGAATTTGTGGTGTTGAGTTTAATATTGGCTCACCCAAACAGCTTGGAGAGGTGTTGTTCGATCAGATGAAATTGATTGAAAAACCAAAAAAAACAAAGACCGGCCAGTTTGCCACAGGTGAAGATGTCTTACAAGGGCTGTCAGCTGAACATGAAATCGCGAGAAAGATATTGGACTACCGCGAATATGAAAAGTTGCGTTCCACTTATGTGGATGCCTTGCCAAAAATGATTAGCCAGTACGATGGCCGAATACATACGGATTACCGGCAGGCATGGGCTGTAACGGGAAGGCTAAGCTCGAACAATCCGAATTTACAAAATATTCCCATTCGAACAGAGAAGGGCAGGCTTATCCGAAAGGCATTTGTAGCGCGCAACGAAGATTTTCATTTCATGTCGGCAGACTATTCACAGATTGAACTGCGGATAGCCGCTTCGTTTGCAAAAGATGAAACGATGATCGAAGCCTTCAGGACAAAGCGGGATATCCACACCACCACCGCAGCGAAGGTTTTTAAAGTTCCTTTGGAAGAGGTCACCCCGGACATGCGGCGCAAAGCCAAGGAGGTTAACTTCGGCATTTTATATGGCAGTACGGCGTTCGGGTTGTCGCAAAACCTGCGAATTCCACGAGGAGAAGCTGTGGAGATAATCAAATCCTATTTCCACGAATTTTCCGCCATTAAACGCTATATGGATGATGCGATTAATACTGCCCGCGAAAAAGAATATGTGGAAACGCTCATGGGGCGACGCAGATATTTACGCGATATCAATTCCAGAAACGTTAGCACCCGGGGGTTCGCTGAACGCAATGCTATAAATGCTCCGATTCAGGGAAGCGCTGCAGACATTATTAAGATCGCGATGGTGAACATCCATCAATGGCTGATCAAAGAAAAATTACAAACCCGAATGACCATGCAGGTGCATGACGAATTGGTGTTTGATGTTCACAAAAATGAAGTGGAAGTTGTTAAACAAAACATTACACAACTCATGTGCAAAGCTGTTCAGTTAGAAGTTCCTATGGAAGTAGAGGTCGGTGTGGGTCAAAACTGGCTTGATGCTCATTAGTCACCTTTGAAATGAATAACCTAAATCGTTTGTGGCCGCCCTGCTGATTGCCCGATGTAGTGACGTAAAATTTTATCCCATGAAACCTATACACCTTTGTGAATTTGTGGGAAAATCTTTGTAAACTGTTTGCAAATGATTACTCAACAAACCATCATCGAAGCTCACGATCGTATCAGACCGTTTATTCACCTGACTCCTGTTCTGACTTCTAGTGGTTTAGACGAAATAGCAGGTTGCAGTTTATTTTTCAAGTGTGAGAACCTCCAAAAAGTTGGCGCCTTTAAAGCGCGTGGCGCCATGAACGCAGTGCTTTCTATGTCCAGAGAAGAGCGCGCGAAAGGGGTAGCTACACATTCCAGTGGAAACCACGCCCAGGCACTTGCCCGAGCGGCTAAGATCATGGGAACAAAAGCATTCATCGTGATGCCCCGAACGGCACCGGAAATAAAAAAGAAAGGGGTAATTGCTTATGGGGGTGAAATCTCTGAATGCGAACCAAATATGCAGGCAAGGGAAATGACATTGGCAGCACTCATTCATGATAAGGGCGCGCATGAAATTCACCCCTTTAATGATTATGCCGTGATTGCCGGGCAGGCAACAGCGGCAAAAGAATTCTTTGAAGAAGTCAGTGACCTTAATTTTATTATAGTTCCTGTGGGGGGCGGTGGATTGCTTAGCGGAACGGCACTGGCAGCCCACTATTTCTCCCCTGATACCGCTGTGATCGCCGGGGAGCCGGAGGGTGCTGATGACGCATTCCGCTCCCTGGAAAGTGGAATGATCGAATCATCGCAAGCAGATACCATCGCTGATGGCTTGCTCACCACCCTGGGAAAGAAGACCTTTCCCATCATACAGGAATATGTGAATGAAATCATCACCGTAGCCGACACTGAAATTATCAGTGCGATGAGGTTGATCTGGGAGCGACTCAAAATTATTGTTGAACCCTCCGCGGCAGTACCGTTCGCAGCCTTATTAAAAAACAAAAGTAAATTCAGAAATAAAAAAGTAGGCATTATTCTTTCCGGCGGCAACGTGGATCTGGATAGGGCTGGGAAAATGTTTGCAAAGGAATAAAATGTCACCACTCAATTCGCTTTCAAAAAGCTTAGAATTATCGTCTGAATTTCCATTCCCAAATATTTCCATCCTCTTCATCGAAGACGGTCCCTGTAAACTCAAATCCATTCCTTTTTAATATTCCCACCGATGCGTTATTTTCTTCAACCCTTACTCCCCCCTTTTAAATCTGTCAAATCGCGTTTCCTTATTTTTCGGAAACGCATTATTGGTGACATCCACATCGGCTAACTGAAAATTCGGATCCGTTAGAATATTGGTGACCTCCTTGTCCTTTACAAAAACTTTGGTGACCTCCTGCTCATTCATCCGCCAAACCTCGGCGGGAATTTTTTCAATTTCCTTTGAGCCGTCTTTATAAGTCCACTCGATCACAAGCGGGGTTACCAGGCCTCCCTTGTTTTTAAAGGTAAGCTGGTAAATATTCTTCCCGGCGAGTTCCTGCCTGATGCCATTGTCATTCACACGGCTCCTGAATTCACCGTACAACTGTTCCGGGGTGTTGATCAAAGTAAACTCCTGTGGTCCCCTGCTGAAATCATTCTCATTGCCCTCCATTTCACCGCTGGAAATTGCCAGGTCACCGGATCTGACTTTGGGATTTTTACTTTCCGGGTCTGAAGTTTCATTTTTAAGTTTGAACCACTTCACTTCACTTAATTCCACATCAACGTTGTCGTTTGTATAAAACCACCCTCGCCAGAACCAATCAAGATCAACAGCTGAAGCATCTTCCATGGTGCGAAAAAAATCAGCTGGTCTCGGGTGCTTAAATGCCCAACGCTGGGCATATTCCTTAAAAGCCGTGTCAAATAATTCCGGGCCCATAATTGTCTCGCGCAACAGCGTGAGCGCAGCAGAGGGCTTGAAATACGCGTTGGGACCAAACTCTTCCCCTCTGATGTTATCAGACATCGACATGATTGGCCGCATCTGACGCTTATCACCCCTCATGAAAGGAGCGATTCCCTCCGGCGTTCCTCTCGAACTAAAGAGCATGGGATAACGAACGCGCAAGGTTTCTTTGTCGAGAAAAGTATTCAGGCCCTCATCCATCCAGGACCACTGGCGCTCATCTGAATTGACTATCATCGGGAAAAAGTTGTGACCGATTTCATGAACAATAACACCTATCATTCCCGACAGGGTTTGCTGAGAGTATCGTCCATCCTTATTGGGCCTTCCGTGATTAAAACATATCATGGGATATTCCATTCCCTGGTCTGCTGAGTGCACGGAGTAGGCCGTTGGGTAAGGGTATTCTAACGTTCGTTCAGAATAGACTTCCAACGTATTCTTAATCGCCTTGGTGGATTCCCTTTCCCAAAGCGGATTTCCTTCTTTCGGATAGAGTGATTGGGCTAATGGAGTTTTATCGCCAATTTTAACCGCCATGGCATCCCAGATAAATTTACGGGAGCTTGCAAAAGCAAAATCGCGAACATTTTCTGCATGGAATTCCCAGGTACTCTTCGTCGCTGATCGGGTTTTCTCCTTTTGGCGGGCTTCTTTTTCGGTGACAATTAAAACCGGTTTATCAAAAGTCTTACGGGATTTTTCAAATCGCTCTATCTGCTCGTTCGTCAAAACCTCCTTCGGATTCTGAATCCAGCCGGTAGCCCCTACGATATGATCTGATGGAACTGTTAAGCGAACTTTGTAATCACCAAAGGTCAATGCAAATTCACCACGACCCAAAAACTGTTTGTTTTGCCATCCCTCGTAATCATCAAAGACACACATTCGCGGAAACCATTGGGCAAAAGTGTAAACGTAATTGCCGTCCTCGGGAAAATACTCATAACCCCCCCGCCCATCGAAAACCTGCCGGTCATATTCCTGATAATTCCAGTCGACAGAAAATACGAATTTCTCCCCTGTCTTCATCGGAGTGGGCAAATCAACGCGCATCATCGTGTGGTTAATGGTATATGGCAGACTATTGCCCTTCACATCTTTAACAGAAGTGATATTATATCCGCCCTTATAATCGGAAACGTTTACACCCGATACCTCATTGAGCAACCCGGCAGGAACTGAATCCAGGATGATTCCTGTTTGTGTTTTGGAGGTCATATTATCGGGAGCAAAAATATTCTGGTCAAGCTGGAGCCACAAATACCGCAAACTTTCAGGAGCATTGTTGTGATAAGTGATGGTTTCGTGGGCTGTTAAAACCTGGCTTTTGTCATCTAGTTCGGCTTCGATCACATAGTCGGCCCGTTGCTGCCAATAAGCTGAGCCTGGGGCGCCCGACCCGGTACGATACGAATTAGGAGTTGGGAGGGTTTCGCCCAATTGCTCAAACTTTCCCTGCCAGGCTTTCTGTTGTTGCGCTAATGCACTGGCAGTTAACACACCCATGAGAATCAAGGCGACTACTTTTATCAAACTCCGGTTCATACGCTTATCAAAAAAACTTTATAACAATAAAACTGACTACTGATTTTTTACTTTGATTTTTTCTTAAACTCATCGAACCTCGAATGCCGTTGCGCTTTCGGGAAGATGTTGTCCTCAATGTTAATATCAGCAGTTTCCATATTGGGATCAATCATGATATTCGTCACTTCTTTCTCTTTCACGAAAACCTTTGTCGCTTTACGTTCATTAAACCGCCAGATCTCCGCCGGGATGGTTTCAAGTTCCCTGGTTCCGTCTTTAAAAACCCATTCAATAACTACAGGCATTACCAGACCACCTTTATTAGTAATGGTAAGTTCATAAATATTTTTATCCTTGAGCTTTGACATAATTGCCTTATCGTCAACCCGGCTCAGAAATTCACCGTAAAGCGCAGGTTTGGTCTCAATTAGGCTAAAAGGTTGAGGGCCGTTACTAAAGTTAGCAAATTGTATTGCGTCGGAATCTGAAGCAAGGTCACCCTTCTGACTGCGAACGCCTCTATCCTCAGGCGTCATTTTATCATTTCGCAGCCGGTACCATTTCACCTGTTCCAGTGTCTGGTTATTGGCGTCTGTTGTAAAAAACCAGCCTTTCCAAAACCAGTCAAGGTCCACTGCCGAAGCATCCTCCATCGTTCTGAAAAAATCTGCTGGTTTTGGGTGCTTGAAGGCCCACCGTTGAGCATATTCTTTAAAAGCGGAATCGAACAATTCGTTTCCCATAACGGTTTCGCGCAGAATATACAAGGCAGTTGCGGCTTTCATATATTGCTCGGCACCGAGTTGCACAACTTGCTCCGAATTGGTCATCAGAGGTCGCATCTTGCTTTGGTCACCCTTCATGTAGTTTACAACGCTCGCCGGTTTCCCCCTTGACCAGTTGAGCGCCGGATAGCGCTCCAGCTCTGTTAACAACTGAACAAAAGAATTAATGCCTTCATCCATCCATGGTGTCTGGCGTTCATCACTGTTAATGATCATCGGGAAGAAATTATGACCCACCTCATGGACGATCACTCCGATCATTCCTGTTTTTAACAGCTCCGTATAACTTCCGTTATTCTTCGGACGGCCAAAGTTGAAACATATCATGGGATACTCCATACCAATGCTCGCGGTATGAACGGAAATGGCGACCGGGTAAGGATAATCGATGGTCATTCGGGAATAAACTTCAAGCGTGTTTTTTACCGCCCTGGTAGATTCCTCCTCCCACAAGGGGTTCCCCTCCTTAGGGTAGAACGACATTGCCAAAGGCGTATTCCTGCCGATTTTTACCGCCTGCGCATCCCAAATAAATTTTCGCGAACTGGCAAATGCAAAATCACGGACATTTTCCGCGTGAAATTCCCAGGTTTTCTTTTCTTTTGATTTTATCTTTTCCTTTTTAATTGCCTCGTCTTCTTTTACAATAACAACCGGCTTATTAAATGAAGTCTTAGCTTTTTCAAAACGATCAAGCTCCGTTTTGGAAAGAACATCCTGAGGGTTTTTCAAAACACCGCTGGCAGCAACAATGTGATCTGAAGGCACTGTTATGCGCACTTTATAATCGCCGAACGGCAAAGTAAACTCACCCGTTCCTAAAAACTGTTTGTTTTGCCATCCGTTGTAATCATCGTATACACACATGCGTGGAAAAAATTGTGCAATGGTATAAAGATAATTTCCATCCGCAGGAAAATATTCCAGGCCGCTCCGCTGGCGGAAATTGTTACGGTCAACAATATTGTACGACCAGTCAATGGCGAATGAAATTTTATCACCACTCTTCAAAGGCTGAGGAAGGTCAACCCGCATCATGGTATTATTGATAAAATAAGGAAGGGGTTTTCCAGAGGTTTCCTTTACGGCTTTCATAGAAAATCCAGCCTTAAAATCGGAAACATGCTTTAAATAAGTATTCGCGGATGCCGAATCCTCTACTGCATCGGTAGCAGTACGGGCCAGGCTGTTTGCAGAGGAAAGGATATTTTGGTCAAGTTGGAGCCAAAGAAATTTTAAAACATCCGGAGAATTGTTGTGATAGGTAATGGTCTCCGTGCCTGATATACTTTGATTCGCGTCATTTAGTTCTACACTGATGGCGTAATCGGCTTTTTGTTGCCAATATTTTGCTCCTGGAGATCCCGAGCCGGTCCTGAATTCGTTTGGTGTTGGTAGCGTCTGATCGAGCTGCTCAAACTTACCCTGCCAGGTAGAACTCTGGCTCCATCCCAGGTGCGCACTCATTAAGAGAGCGATAATAAAAACGCGTGTCATGCAATGATGGTTTGTATTCAATGAATCAAATGGTTGCTTGCTGGGGGATTCTCATACCTTATTTAAGTCCTCGTCCTGAGAAACTTAGATTACCAAAAAATGTTTTCTTTTATTAATATCAGGGCAATTCCAGCCACCGCTGAGGAGATAACCAACTTCCAATCCCGACGGTTCACGCCAAAGAGATCTACCAAAATAAAACCAGTAATCAGGAAGATCACAACGATGACTATCTGACCAAATTCCAGTCCAACATTAAAAGCCAGCAGCTGTTTAACAATACGCTCATCCCTGCCGAGGATGCTCTTTAAATAGTTGGAAAACCCCAAGCCATGAATCAGGCCAAAAAAGGCTGCGTATCCATAATTGAGCTTAAGGCTTACCGGGCTGAGGCTATCGCCTTTTTTAAAGATATTAGTCCCTGCAGTAATCAAAATGGTGACAGGAATAAAAAATTCTATCAATTGAGCTTTCACCGATATGATATCCAGCGTTGCCAGTGCGAGGGTCACTGAATGACCGAGGGTAAATGCCGTTACAAGGATGAATACCCGCTTCCATTCCCTTATTGAAAACGTAACACATAAGGCAATTACAAATAAGATGTGATCATAACCGTTTGCGTAATCCAGGATATGATCTTTTCCCAATCCAAAATAGATTTCGAATTCATTCATAGAGGCACCTTCCGGTTTTCGGCACTAAGTATACAGCAAAATTTATTAAACTGCTTTTCCGGCAGGGCAGGAGATCTCTAAGGGATATGTTTAATAAATGTACTTAAGTTAATTTTTAAAAACATTTTTCAACTAAAATGAAGGTGATATAAAGCTGGAACGCATTCTGGACCCGATTTTGATTAAGCCTGTTTAAATTGCGATATGATTGTTTCCAATTTAATCGGCCTTATCCAGATCCTGACATTTTGTTCGGCACTACATCCCATTCATGTTTCTGTGACAGAAATAGAATTTGACGAGAAAGACAAGGCACTTGAAATCATGATGCGCGTCTTTATTGATGATTTGGAACTTAGCCTTCAGAATAGTTTACACCAACCGGATTTGGATATTGTCAATCCAAAAAACGGTGTTACGACTGATGGGCTGGTGCGAGAATATCTGAAAAAACATTTTTCGATAAACCTGGATGGGAGCGTCCAGCAAACAACTTACCTCGGTCATGAGCGGGAGTCAGAGGCTTTTATTTTTTATATAGAGGTGGCCAATGTAAAGAAGTGGAAAACCATCCTGATCCACAATGATATTATTATTGCCACGCATGATGATCAGTCAAATCTTGTCCATGTCTATGTTCACGATAAGGTTAAAAGTTTAAGGCTCACCAAAAATACTCCCGCCGACAAATTGTCGTTTGATAGCCAGTAAGGTTGGTTTTTTTTAACTCACCTGTTGTCTGCTCGGGCAACAGGTTGAGTTAAATTCCTATTTTTGCCCCATGAAGAATGTGAATTTCCTTTTCGTCGTACTTCTCTTGTGGAATTGTAGCGAAGCGGAAAAAGAAACGTGTGTTTTTAGCCCGGATCTTTCTGCTACTGAACTGGTTGTGGATTTCGAACACTTTGAAGATACACTGGCCAACATCAAATCCAAAGAGGCACTGAAGGCTTTTCTCACTCGCCAGCCAATGATCCGTGATGAGATGCTGAGGCGCCCGGAATATCCCAATGATTCCGTTTTTCTTGAAGAGATGTTCAAAAGATTTTCAAACCCTGCCATTGATACTTTGCTGATAGAGACTAAAAATGTTTTTGGAAACCTAGCCACCTTGGAATCACAATTTAAGAGTGCCTTTGCGCATATCCAACACTATTACCCTGATTTCATTCCTCCCTCAATAAAGACGGTGATAACGGGACTTGACACTGACCTGTTTGTGTCTGATTCTCTCATCATTGTAAGCCTTGACTTTTTTCTGGGACCGCACGCTACCTTTCGCCCCAAGACTTACGACTATCTTCTGCGTCGATATGATCCTGAGGATATCGTTATTTCCTCATTATTACTATACGGCATCAGTGATCGGTTTAACAAAACGGACCTCAAAGATAAAACCGTCTTAGCCGAAATGATCACTTATGGGAAGTCGTTCTATTTTGCAAAACATATGCTACCCTGCACTCCTGACAGTCTTCTGATATGGTACACCGATGAGGAAATCCGGGGCGCCAGAGAAAATGAAAATCTGATCTGGGCAAGGTTTATTCAGGACAAGGTGTTGTTCTCTACCAGTATGATGGAAAAAAAGAATTACCTCGGTGACAGGCCTGTGACCACCCAGGTAGGTGAAAAATGTCCGGGAAGAATTGGTCAGTGGGTAGGCTGGCAGGTTGTCAAAAAATACATGCAGGCCCACCCCGATAGGTCGCTTCCGGAATTGATGAATATGGATAACGCCCAGCTACTGTTCAAGGGGTCTCAATACAAACCGAAAAAGTAGAAAGTTTAAAGCACAAAGCTGAAAGCAGTAATTTAAGTGAAATTGAAATCCCGTTTAACGGTTTTCAATGCATGCTTTTTACTTTTTACTTTGTGCTTTCTGCTTTCTGCTTTCAATCCTATATTGCCGAATAAATTATTTGATATGCGAAAAAAAATAGTTGCCGGAAACTGGAAAATGAATAAGACTTTTGAAGAGGCAGGCATCCTCGCTTCCGAAGTGATGGGCATGGTAGCCGATGAGGTGAAAGGAAATGTGCGGGTCGTCTTTTGCGTGCCCTTTCCTTACCTGTTACCCATAAAAAATCAGGTAGGCAGCAATACTCGCATAGCTTTAGGAGCACAGAATTGCAGCCAACACGAGGCTGGCGCTTATACGGGTGAGGTTTCTGCTGCCATGTTGCGCTCCATTGGCGTTCCTTTTGTAATTCTTGGTCACAGTGAGCGTCGGCAATATTTTAATGAAGACGGAAAATTACTTGCTAAAAAAGTAGACATCGCTCTGAAATATGGACTTACTCCTATTTTTTGCTGTGGCGAAACACTCGATGTACGCGAAAAAAATAACCATGAAAATCTGGTGAAGCAACAAGTAGAAGACGCCCTTTTTCACCTGGATTCCGCATCCCTCGAGAAAGTTGTGATCGCCTATGAGCCCGTGTGGGCCATTGGCACTGGTAAAACAGCTTCTGCACAACAAGCGCAGGATATGCACGCCATCATCCGTAAACATCTTGCTTTAAAGTACGATCAAAGCATAGCAGATAAAATTTCTATACTGTATGGGGGCAGCGTGACGGCAGCCAATGCGAAAGAACTTTTTTCCTGTGCTGATGTGGATGGCGGACTGGTGGGCGGCGCCTCTCTCAAGTCACGTGAATTCACCGAAATTATTAAAGCCATTGGCTGACTTACTTTAAGTCCCGGGTATGTATCACACCTGCCTTTTAGTTACCTGCAATCCGGAGTTCTCTGAAATCCTCATGGCAGAACTTGGAGAGGCAAACTTTGATACTTTTCTGGAAAATGAAAATGGTTTTGAAGCCTACGTAGAAGAGGATAAATTCGATAAACAGTTAGTGGAAGAGATCCGTGAGAAATATATATCCGCCACTCCCCTCGTTTTCTCTTTCACTGTGATCCCAAAAAAGAACTGGAATGAAGCCTGGGAAAAAAGTTATACTCCGATAGTTGTCGAAGGCAAGTGCCTGATAAGGGCAGACTTCCACCATCCCGATAAACGTTATCCATACGAAATTATCATCACACCGAAGATGTCGTTTGGTACCGGCCACCACCAGACAACCTATCTGATGATAAAAAATATCATGGAGATGGCTTGCCCTGATAAACGTGTTATGGATGCCGGATGCGGTACAGCAATATTATCCATTATGGCTTGCAAGCTCGGCGCCAGGGAAGTACAGGCCTTCGATATTGACGAGTGGAGCGTGGTGAACGGAAATGAAAATATTGACATCAATCAGTGCAAAAATATTCACCTCCAGCAAGGCGCTATCAGCGATGTGAACCTGACTGGAAACTTTGATCTTATTCTGGCCAACATCAACAAAAATGTTTTGCTGGATGAAATAAAAAGATACGTCCATTATTTAAATCCTCAGGGGCTTTTGCTCCTCAGCGGTTTTTTTACTTTGGATATTCCCGACATTCTCCTGGAGGCTTCTCTATGGAACCTTAAAGAAATCAAACGTGATGACCGCGAAACATGGGCATCGTTGTTATTACAGCGTACCTGAGCTTCTTAAAGTTACGAAGGCTCTAATGCCCAAATGTTATTGAAACATCTGAATATTTACTGGTCTCAACTAGCTTAACCACTTCGTGACAATCTCTACAAACTCCTTTGGCTTTTCAGCGGGAACCCAGTGACCCGTATCAAGTGTTTCTAATTGTGCCGAAGGAAAAATCTCCTTGATACGGACGATATCATGATCCTTCACATAGTTTGATCGTCCACCTCTCACGAATAAAGTTGGCTTTTCAAACTTGCCTTTAAATTGAAGGTCAAGTCCGATGTTTCGGATGTTTTTGTCAACAGCAGGTAAATTCAATTTCCATTTAAACCCGCCCTCTGGTTTTCGTTGCAGATTCTTTAATAAAAACAACCTGACGGCAGGCTCCTTAACAAAGCGCGAAAGCACATCATCAGCTTCGTTGCGGGTGGCAAGTGAATCGATCGGGATGGCTTTTAACCCATCAAGAATTATGTAATTATCCAGGTCATATGGTTTTGGGGAAATGTCGACCACCACCAGCTTTTGAAGTTTATCGGGATAAGCGACAGCAAAATTCATGACGACTTTGCCTCCCATAGAATGTCCGATAAGAATAGGGTCCACAATTTTATGGGTGTCAATAAACTCCAGGAGATCCTGAGTCATCGCGGGATAATCAAAGGTATCATCGTGGGGAGATTGCCCATGGTTCCGCAGGTCCAGAGCATACGTATGGTAAAGGGTTGAGAACAGCCTGGCCTGGGTCAGCCAGTTATCGGACGATCCAAAAATACCATGCAGCAAAATCATCGGTTGACCTTGTCCTAATTCTCGGTGGGATAACATCATCAGGCAAAAGTAATCAACTCAAAAGCATGTTGGAAGAATCTTTGACGTGATCGGAAATAATGTTGAAATCAGTTTTATATTTAGGCCGTTTAATAACAACCAGGTTTGATGGAGCTTTTATTGGGGAACTACAGAATTCAGGATATTGATCTTCAGTCGCTGACAAAAGAATTTGGGACGCCACTTTATGTCTACGACGCCGAAAAAATCGTACACCAGTTGCGGACCTTAAAAACTGCTTTCTCAGGATCAGAAGTTAAAATAAAATATGCGGCGAAAGCCCTCACGAATATTTCCGTACTGAAACTGTTACAGAAACATGGCTCCGATGTAGACGTTGTGTCTATTCAGGAAGGGCATCTGGCGCTGCGCGCCGGCTTTAAGCCTAACCAGGTCATGTACACCCCCAGTGGTGTTGACTTCGCTGAGATTGTGGAAGGCGTGAAACTGGGGTTCACCATGAATCTTGACAGTCTTTCCGCCCTTGAAAAATACGGAGAGAAATATAAAGGCTCCTATCCCTGCAGCATCCGATTGAATCCCCACATTTTAGCCGGCGGCAATTATAAGATTTCCACTGGCCACAGCAATTCAAAGTTTGGAATATCCGTGTTTCAGCTTCCGGATATTCATGAGGTTGTAAAAAAACACGGTATCAAAGTGAACGGTTTGCACATTCATACCGGGTCTGACATTACGGAGAGTGAGGTCTTCCTGAAAATGGCTGAAATTCTTTTTGGGGTAGCCCTTGACTTCCCGCACTTGCGTTTTATAGATTTTGGGAGCGGATTTAAGGTGGCCTACAAAGAAGGTGACATCGTCACGAATGTATATGATCTGGGGTTGAAGCTTACGAGGGTTTTCAATGAATTTTGTCAGCGTTACGGAAGAAAACTGGAATTGCACTTTGAGCCCGGAAAATTTATCGTCAGTGAAGCCGGGGTTCTTCTCGTTAAGGTCACGGTGGTAAAACCTACCCCTTCCCTGACTTTTGTCGGCGTTGACTCAGGATTAAACCACCTGCTGCGGCCAATGATGTATGATGCCTACCATGACATTGTTAACATTTCTAATCCGAAAGGTTCGCTCAAGCTCTATACAGTAGTGGGATACATCTGCGAAACCGATACCTTTGGCGCTGATCGCAAACTTAACGAAGTGCGCGAAGGTGATATACTGGCGATAAAAAATGCGGGCGCTTACGGATTTTCGATGGCCTCCAATTACAATTCAAGGTTGCGCCCTGCAGAGGTGCTCCTCATTAATGGTCAGGCAAAACTCATCCGCGAGCGCGAAAAGCTGGAAGATCTCTGGAGAAACCAACCCCAAATAGATCTATAAATCGCAAAAGGTGTTCGAAGGGTCACCAACTTTTTTACCCACAAGTTCGTTATTTTAACACCTTTGTTTATGAAGCGCAATCTTATCGGCCTTTTTTTACTGGTTTTCGGCTCCGCTCCTTTTGTGACGCAAGCCCAGGTCTTGACCCCAGTCACCTGGGATATTCATTTACCCGAAACCCCACTGAAAGCCGGCGACGAAATTGATCTGGTCTTCAAAGCTACGATCGATGAAGTCTGGTATTTGTACACCAACGATTTTGATCCGGATTGCGGTCCATTGCTGACGGAAATTGTTTTCACGAACACGCGGAATTTTCAACCTGTCGGCTCCCTGAAAGCCATTAATTCGCTGGCCAAACACGACGAAGTTTTTGATTGCGATGTAAAAATATTCAAGAAAAAAGGAGAGTTCCGCCAACGGATCAAACTCCTGGGAAATCCCCTCACCATCGGCGGCTCCATTGAAGGCCAGGTTTGCACAGAGATTGATGGGAAATGCATCCCTTTTAGCAAAGATTTTTATTTTGAAAACATCCCTGTTAACGGAGCAGCGCAGGTCCAGGCACCGAAGCAAAGTGTCGTTGAAGAAAAAACGAAATCTCAACCTGCGCAATTGAGTAATGATGATCCTGCCCAGGGAACCTCATTCAATAGCGATAGCCTGAAAAAGCAGAAAGTGGAATCAGTCTTACTGGATAACGCAGGGGCAGGTCCTGTTATTGACAGAAGTATTCTGGAAGGCGAACCTTCCTCCCACAGCGACTCACTGCTGGGCTATATGTTGCTTGCGTTTGTTTTAGGTTTAACATCCCTCATTACGCCCTGTGTATTTCCCATGATCCCGATGACGGTTACTTTTTTCCTGAAGGATAATCAAACCCGCAAAGAAGGTGTCAGGAAAGCTATATTCTTTGGGATATCAATTGTAGTAATCTATACCATAGCCGGTACGTTGTTTGCCCTGCTCTTCGGTGCCGAAGGTCTTAACGCCCTTGCCACCCACTGGATCCCTAATCTTTTTGTTTTTTTAATGTTCCTTTTGTTTGCGTTATCCTTTCTGGGACTTTTCGAGATCAATGCGCCCTATCAGCTGGTAAATAAAGCTGACCGCGGCGCTGAAAAAGGTGGACTTGTAGGAATATTTTTTATGTCGGCAACCTTGGTTCTCGTTTCTTTTTCCTGTACGATACCCATTGTCGGGAACGTATTGGTGCTCTCCGCCGGAGGCGAGGTAATAAAACCTGTTCTGGGGATGCTGGCATATTCCGCCGCCTTCGCCATCCCGTTTACCTTGTTTGCTATCTTCCCCGAGTGGCTGAAGAGCATGCCAAAGTCCGGGGGATGGCTCAACACGGTAAAGGTAACGCTGGGCCTACTGGAACTTGCGCTTGCCTTTAAATTTCTTAGCATCGTCGATCAAACTTATCATTGGGGCATTCTCGACCGGGATATCAATATTGCTATCTGGATCGTGATCTTTACTGTTTTGGGCTTTTACTTTTTGGGTAAGGTCAGAATGTCCGGCGATGGGGTAGTGGATAAAATTAGTGTACCCAGGTTAATGATGGCCATCTTAACTTTTACCTTTGTTGTTTACCTTGTGCCTGGTCTGTGGGGTGCACCGTTAAAGGCCCTGGCCGGCTATCTGCCCCCCATGTACACCCATGATTTCGACCTGATTTCCCTGAACCGGATCGATCAGAAAAATGAAATTTGTGAGGACCCAAAATATGCGGAATTTCTCCATCTTCCTCACGGGTTAAAGGGGTACTTTGATTATGAACAGGCTTTAGCCTGTGCACGCCAGCAAAATAAACCTTTGTTCATAGATTTCACAGGACATGGCTGCACCAACTGCAGGGAAATGGAAGCCAATGTGTGGGCGAATCCGGAAGTGCTCCAGAGATTGCAGAATGACTATATCATCGTTGCGCTTTATGTTGACGATAAAACTGAATTACCCGCCTCTCAATGGTATACGTCCAGCTATGACAAAAAAGTGAAGAAAACAATAGGTAAACAAAATGCAGATCGTCAGATAACAAGGCTCGATAATAATGCCCAGCCTTTCTACGTTTTGGTAGGCAAGGATGAACGTGTACTCGCCTGGCCGTTTGGTTACGATAAGGACGCTCAGAGATTCGTAGATTTTCTGGAATCTGGCAAAAAAACATACAGAAAATTATACCTAAACTAAGGTTCAAATGGGCCTATTATAGCCTGAAATGGCATAATATCTTTTTTGAACCTCTTGTTTTCATATAAATACTGATAGATATACCTTTGAGCTACAGATCTTTCCACACAAGTGTGGAAATAAAATTTTCCAAACTCGTTATATTTGACCTTCTTTTCATTTTTTAATCTTCTTCGTGGCATGGTAAAATGGTTTCTTGGTTTCATCCTACTGCTCATTCTGGCTGGCGGCGTTGTGCTCATCAACGATTCTTACGTTCCTTCTCTTTCGGGTGATCTAGTTACTCTTCCCGATTCGACCTCCGGAATTTCCCTCGAAGTAAAGGAACCCAAAGTGCTTTATGGAATGATCTTACAAGACGACCATGTGGTGATTGAAGACAAAATCAAACGCAACCAGTTTCTCGGCGATATTCTTCTGAAATACAATGTGCCTGCGAAGTTAATTCATGATGTATCCCAATTATCACGCGCAATTTTTGATCCCCGAAAGATTACAACAAATTCAAAATATACATTGATCTGCAATCAGGATTCCCTGACAAAAGCAAAGGCTTTCGTCTATGAGCCCAATGCTACCGAATACATCGTATTTAAATTTGGTGATTCTTTATCGGTGAATGTTTGCAAGCGCGAAATTACCATAGTTGAAAAAAGTGTAAGTGGTATCATCCAATCGAATCTATCTGAAACCATAGAGAAGTTGGGCATACCTGCTGATTTAACAAACCGATTTGTCGACATTTTTGGATGGCAGGTTGATTTCCAGAGACTTCAACAAGGTGATAAGTTTAAACTGATTTACGAAGAACAACAGGTAGAAGGTGTTTCTATCGGTATAAAAAATATCAGCGGTATTTATTTTGAGCATTTTGATCATCCCTACTACGCATTTCCTTTCGATCAGGGTGATGGATTAGATTATTATGATGAGGACGGCAAAAGCTTGCGTAAAGCTCTTCTGAAATATCCCATTGAATTCACCCGGATAAGTTCCCGTTATAATAAACATCGGTTTCATCCCGTACAAAAAAGATGGAAGGCGCATTTGGGAACTGATTTTGCCGCACCCCGTGGCACACCCATTCGTTCTGTGGGTGATGGGATTGTGCAGGAAGCTAGATACCAATCAAACAATGGCAATTATGTGAAGATAAGGCACAACGCTACGTATACCACACAATACCTTCATATGTCAAAAATCGCTTCTGGTATAAACGGCGGTGATCATGTCCGTCAGGGACAAACTATAGGCTACGTCGGAAGCACGGGACTAGCCACTGGCCCACATCTTTGCTATCGTTTCTGGAAAAACGGCGTTCAGGTAGATGCTTTACGCGCTGACCTTCCGGCATCTCAACCTGTGAAAAAAGACAAGGTGCCATCGTTTGAAATAGTCAAACAACAGCTTACTGAAAAATTAAATGCTATTCCATTTGCAGCGGAAGAACCCGCATCCTACGCTTCTATTAAGTAATATTTATTAAAGTACTTCAAATTAGGATCAGCAATTTTCTTTGAGTTTTTTTGTTTTAAAGAAGTCGTGATGATCCTTTTTCAATGAAGCGCTTTCAACTTATCTTATTCGTCACCTGCATTAGCTTTACCGCCTACACCCAAAAAGTAGGTGTGGTATTAAGTGGTGGCGCAGCCAAGGGCCTCGCTCATGTGGGTGTATTGAAGGCGCTGGAGGAAAATGAAATTCCGATAGACTATATCGTCGGAACCTCTATGGGTGGCATCATAGCTGGATGTTACGCTGCCGGAATGAGTCCCGAACAGATTGAAAGCACTGTATTATCGGAAGGATTTCTCAGACTGGTCAATGGCTTGCCTGAAAAAGGGTTCAACTATTTCTATCATCAAAGTGAAAACAACCCGCATTTTTTAAAACTTAATCTATCATTAGACTCTATTTTAAATTTACAACTCAATACCAGCCTGGCCAGCGATGTTTCGCTTAACTTCGCGCTGGCAGATCTTTTTGCGCAGGCTTCGGCCATCTCCCATAATAATTTCGACAGTCTTTTTGTACCGCTAAGAGTGGTGGCAGCGGATATCTTTACACAGAATCAAGTCATCCTGTCGAAAGGGGTTTTAAGTGATGCGCTTCGCGCTACACAAACCGTTCCTTTTTTTTACAACCCCATACGAGTTGATGGGAAATATCTTTTTGATGGGGGGGTGTATAACAATTTTCCTGTGGATGTTGCCCAGGATGCCTTCCAGCCTGACGTTATCATCGGTACTAATGTATCGTCCAAAGTGTACAACGACTACCCGTATAGTCTGGATGAAAAACTCATTGCCAATTCCTTATTGTTCTTGTTATTAGACAAATCCGATCCGGCGAGCGTGCCTGAAAATGGCGTGTACATTCAGCCTAACCTGACAGGGTACACTTCTTTTGATTTCGCGGATGCCAAAAGCCTGATTGACAGTGGCTATGTTCAAACTATGCGGCAAATCAACGAGATAAAGGAAAAAGTAAAATCGAGAAGATCCTGCGAGACTATCACAGCCAAACGCAACGCGTTTAATGACCGGAGTCCGGAGTTGGTTTTTGACAAATTAAAATTTGAAGGATTTAACCCGAAACAGCGAAGATATATCCGGCGAATTTTCCGCTACAACGAAAAAAATCCGAAATCATTTTATTATACCAAAGCCAAAAGAGGGTATTTTAAACTGGTTTCAGAAAATTACTTTAGCAACGTCTACCCTAACATCATTTTTGATAGCGCCCTTAACACTTTTCAATTAAAACTTACGCGGCGGCCTCAGAAAAACTTTCAGGTTGATTTTGGCGGCGTCATTGCCACCCGCGATATCAGCAATATCTATCTGGGTCTGAATTTTTTTAACTTTAGAAACGAATTGCTGCATGTTTACACGGGTTTTCAAACCGGCAATTTTTATAAGGCCGCCGACATAAAAACACGTATTGATTTTCCTTTTCAATTCTACGTCGAACCTTTTGTTGGATTTAATAGCTGGGATTTTTTGCAAAGCGATGACCTTTTATATGAAATCAGCTTGCCAACGGTTTTACGACGCCTGAATAGAAAATTCGGTGTAAATGTTGGCTGGCCTTTTGGAAACCAATTCAAAGGCGTTTTGATGCTGGAAGGATTTAATAACAGAGATAGTTATGTAAACGGCGAAGTGTTTGTCAGCTCTGATACCCTCGATCAGTTAAGGACACGGGGTTATAAAACGGAACTGCTTTTTACTACCAATACCCTTAACCGAAAACAATATGCAAGTTCAGGCAAGGCTTACGGTTTTGCCGTACAATATTTTAACCTGGCAGAAAGTTTTGCCCCGGGCAATACCTCCGTTACCATCGCCCCGGTGAGAGATACGCATCAGTGGTTCAGGATTAAAGCTACCGCTGAGCAATATTTTAAGGCGGGATGGTATAGGCCGGGGTACTATGCGCAGGCCGTTTTCTCTAATCAACCTTTTTTTCAAAATTATTTCGGTACCCTGGTCAATGCCCCTTCCTTTAACCCTATACAGGATAGCCCAACATTGATTTTGGAAAATTTTCGCGCTTTCAACTATGTAGCAGGGGGATTCCGCAATGTTTTTACCCTCAAAAATCGCCTTGATTTCAGACTTGAAGCATACCTTTTTAAACCCATCGAAGATCTTCGACAAGGCAATAATCAGGAGGCCATCGTCGTGGAGGATTTAAGGGCCATGTATTTTGCCAGTACTGCTGGATTGGTCATGCATTCCCCAATGGGACCAATCTCCCTCAGTGTTAATTACTACGATGATAAACAAAATCGACTGGGCGTTCTGCTCCATGTAGGCTTTCTACTTTATAACAGGCATTCCATTGATTAACAAAAAGGGTGTAATTTGTAATTATTAATTGGCGTATTGTTCTTCTCCCCTTTTCAAATTTTGATTAAGTTTATCCTTTCAATAAAATCCCTAGCTGAGCTCCAATGAAAAGAATTCTACTCTCCATCCTCATTTTGGTTGGTATCTGCAATATTTTGAAAGCGCAGACCGTGCAATGGGCTACAAAGGTAATCGAGTTTTCATCCGAACTCACTCCGGTCCAATATTCCGCCCAGCAAGTGCTTGGCAAACCCAATGTTTTACCTTCCGGTGGCCAGAGCCCAAATGCCTGGGTGCCGGATAAACCAAAAAGAAAAGAATTCCTTAAACTGGGGTTTGCCAATCCTGTCAGCATACGGCAGATTGCCATTGCAGAATCGCATAACCCCAGTGCGATATTCCGCGTTTTGATTTATGATGAGGCTAATCGGGAATATGTTGTCAATACCTTAAACCCCAAAGCGGTACCACTTAAAGGCCGGATGCTCAACCTGTTTATGGATCAGACCCCCTATAAAGTAGCTGCCGTAAAAATTGAATTCGATGGTGCCGCCGTGCCGGATTATTTCGGAATAGATGCCGTTGCCATTTCCGATGCCAATTACCCCATCATCGCCGATATCCCGAAACTTCAAATGCTAGCCTCTGGATTAGTGATTGAATCCCTTGATAAGAACGTAAACAGTGATTATAGCGAACTGAATCCTTTACTTTCTCCCGATGGAAAAACGCTCTATTTCAGCCGTAAAAACCATCCTCAAAATGTGGGGGGCTCAAAGGATAGAGAAGATATCTGGTTCTCAGAACTCGATTCCTCCGGTCATTGGCAAATTGCCCGAAACATGGGTAGCAATTTTAATAATCCGGAACCTAATTTCATTAACAGCATTCAATCAGTGACGCCTGATGGCCGCACCGCGATTATGCTGTTGGGAAATAAATACCCGGAAAAAGGGAAAGGAAAAATGCTTGCCGGGGTATCCATTAGCTCAAATGTTGGCGGTAATTGGTCAAAACCTGTTGCCATAACCATAACGAATGATTATAATTTTAATGAAAAGGCAAATTACTTCTTAACCAATAACCGGAAAACACTGATCCTGTCGGTCGAGCGTGAAGATTCATTCGGTGATCGCGACCTGTACGTTTCATTTATGCAGGAGGATAGTGTCTGGTCTGCACCATTGAATCTCGGTGATGTGATCAATACTGCCAATGAAGAGTCAGCACCCTTCCTGGCTGCGGATGATAAGACACTCTATTTCTCGTCCAATGGCTTTAGCGGTTACGGAAGTACTGATATTTATGCTTCACGCAGATTAGATGATACGTGGACAAAATGGTCAGATCCAGAAAATCTCGGACCTGAAATAAATTCGCCACTCGAGGATTTATTTTTTAATATTCCAGCAAGCAGCGAATATGCCTATTACTCCCGCGGCGTGTCAGCCACCAATACCGATATCTACCGAGTGAAGCTTCCGATCCTTAGAAGCCCCGACCCCTGGGTTATCGTGAAGGGTAAAATTATTGACCGGACTACCGGTAAGCCTATGGGCGCAAAAATAATATACGAGAGACTTCCGGATGGAAAAGAACTTGGCATCGCTCAATCTAATCCCGAAACAGGCGAATACGAAATCCGTCTCCCCGCAGGCCATTTGTATGGTATCCGGGCCGAGGCTGCCGGCCGGATTTCCGAAAACCAGAACCTTGACCTGAGAAGCATAAATAATGACCAGGTAATTACCAATAAAGATTTCACCCTGGATAACATCCAGGTCAGTTCCGTAGAAGCGAATGCAAGCCTGGTGCTGAACAATATTTTCTTTGACTTTGATAAGGCTATCCTCAAACCCGAATCCTTTCCGGAGCTAAACAGGATCATTACAGTAATGAAAGAAAAGTCAGGCATGCAAATAAATATTACGGGTCATACCGATGCTATGGGCCCTGAAAAATACAATTTGACCCTCTCGGAAAAGCGCGCTAAATCCGTCGTCAGTTACCTTACAGATAAAGGCGTTGAACAAAACAGGATCTCCGTACTATTCTTCGGGGAATCAAAGCCCATCGCCACCAATGATTCAGTGGATGGAAGAAAAAGAAACAGAAGGGTCGAGTTTACAATCTTAAAATTATAGCCATGAAAATGTGTTCACTTTTTGTGGTTTTATTCTCAACGGTATTTTCTGTGGCCGCTCTGGCCCAGGCAGGTGATAGCCTCATTTATGCCGAAGGAAAAATAATTAACGCCGACACCCGTGAACCCATCACCGCCCGGATCGTTTACGAAAGCTTGCCTTTCGGGAACAAAATTGGCGTTATCAATAATAGCGCCTTTTCTTTTCCGATGTTCGATTCGGATAAATATAGCATAACCGTTGAAGCCCCAGGGTTTGCCCCAGCGAAATATATGCTGGATCCGGCGACAGCCAATCCTGAAAAAAGAGTCATACGGGATATAGAATTATCCTCCGGAACAAAACCTAATACGCACGTTGCAGGCCATGTCATGCGCCTGAACAACCTCATCTTTGAAGTGGGCAAGACCCGCATCGATCCCGAATCATATTCCGAATTGGATATTTTAGTAAGGATGATGAATGATAATCCGAAGATGGTTATCCAACTGGAAGGGCATACAGATTTTCTGGGCGAAGGGAAAGCCAATATGAAACTTTCGCAACAGCGCGTTGAATCTCTGAAATCATACCTGGCGGAAAAAGGCCTCGCAAAATCCAGAATCAAAACCAAAGCATTCGGAGGAAACCAGCCCCTATCGCGCGACAATACTCCGGAAGCCCACCGGTTAAACAGAAGAGTCGAGGTAAGGATCCTGCAAAATTAACTGCCGAAGTCTTTCCGGCTCATTCCCTTTGTAAAGACTTCAACCGTATCCCTATGGCTCATTTAGCAGGCTTGTAAATGATAGAAATTGAAAAACTCAGCAGGCCGGTTTCAACGATAATCTTACTTATTACAAATCATGGCCTCTGACAATGTCACCCATTTATCGTTCCTTCAAATTTTTGATGATTGCAAAAGCGCTGCTGGCCGCTTGCGAAAAGAATATGTTTCCGAAAGAAAAAATCGCCTCACCCGCCTGCGTAAATGGATTCACGACAACAGAAAAGAAATACATAAAGCCCTGTACGCAGATTTTCAGAAACCCTCACCAGAAGTTGACGCAACAGAAATATTTCCAACGTTAAATGAAATAAAGGTTGCCTTGAATGAAATGGATCAATGGACGGCTCCTAAAAAAGTAGACGCTCCACTATTTATGCTCGGCACCAGATCGTATATACAATTTGAACCAAAAGGAGTTTGCCTGATTATCGCCCCATGGAATTACCCCTTCAATCTGGCGGTCGGACCTTTGGTTTCCGCATTAGCCGCAGGCAATACTGTGGTATTAAAACCATCGGAACAAACACCCCATGTATCTGCGTTGATAAAAAAAATGAGTACCGATATTTTTGACCCCGACATAGTTTCTGTTTGTGAGGGGGGTGTCGAAGTCTCGCAATCTTTATTGGTTTTACCCTTTGATCATATATTCTTTACCGGAAGCCCCGCTGTGGGAAAAATAGTGATGAAAGCGGCGGCCGAGAATTTAACCTCGGTTACCCTTGAATTAGGAGGAAAATCTCCCGCGATTGTGACAGAGTCGGCCAACATACAGGATGCAGCCGAGCGCATTGCGGTAGGGAAATTCATAAATAATGGTCAGACGTGCATAGCTCCCGATTATATTCTGGTAGATGACAAAATTGCCGGGCCATTTGTTTCCTCGCTAATTGAAAAAACAAAATTGCTTTTTTCTGAAGAAGGAAATTTTGAAACATCGGGAAGTTACGGCCGGATAGTAAATACAGATCATTTTGATCGCATCCAGGGGTTAACATGGGAGGCCATCTCCCTCGGAGCTAAAATTGAACTGGATGGCAAGGTGGACAAAGAATCGAAGTTCATACCGCCAGTGATTCTAACAAATGTTCCAAAAAGCAGCCGGATTATGAACGAAGAGGTTTTCGGACCCGTTCTACCCATCATTACTTATCAACACCTGGAGGAAGCGATAGAGTACATCAATAAAAAACCGAAACCTCTTGCCCTTTATATTTTTACCGGCCAAAAGCACGTGAAACAAAAAGTTTTGATTGAAACTTCTTCGGGAACAGTTTGTGTGAATGATTGCAGTATTCAGTTTCTACACCACAACCTGCCATTCGGAGGCGTAAATAACAGCGGCATTGGCAAATCACATGGGCATGCCGGTTTCCAGTCATTTTCAAATGAAAAGGCTGTTTTAAAGCAAAAAAATGGGTTCACCTCTGCCAAGATATTTTACCCTCCTTATACCAGGCGTTCCAATCAATTGATGGATTGGTTTTTGAAGTTCTTTTGAACAAAAACAACTGTTCTCTGAAAGCTCACAAACCAGCTTAGGTTTCGTAAATTTGTCGGCGTTTCGAATTGAGGTTGTATCCGATTAAATAAAAAATATAAAATGAAAAAAGGATTGAAGTGGTTTCTGATCATTGTTGGTTGTTTTCTGGTTCTTTTCCTGGCCGCAGCCATTATTCTGCCTGCGGTATTTAAGGATGACATTAAAGCGGCCATGGAAAAAGAGGTGGCGAAATCAGTCAATGCCGATGTTGTCTTTGAAGATTTTAACCTTTCATTCTTTTCTCACTTCCCCAATATTACGGCAAGCCTGGATGACCTGGGGGTGATGAACCGTGAGCCCTTCGAAGGGGAAATGTTGTTTGCCACTGAAAAGTTTGAAGTAGAAATTAACCTCGTGGATATTCTTTTCAGCGATGGCATTCAGGTAAAGGGTATTTCGCTTATCAGACCTGTGATAAATATTCAAGTGTTAAAAGACGGCAGGGCAAACTATGACATCGCCATGCCCTCCACAGACACCATTGCTACAGAAGAATCTGGTGACTTTGCTTTCGGGATCGATCATTGGGAAATAGTGGACGGGGACGTAAAGTATGATGACAAGTCAATGGACTTCGCGCTCGCGGTAAATGGCCTGGACCATTCTGGCAGCGGTGACTTTACCCAGGATGTTTTTGATCTTGCCACTAAAACTGTTGCTGATACGCTTTCCACATCGTTTGCCGGTGTTGAATACCTGTCTGATAAAAAAGTGGAGATCGACGCCACTTTGAATATCAGTGAAGACTATACGAAATACGTTTTTAAAGATAACACGGCAAAGGTCAATGACTTTGCCATGCAATTTGACGGGTGGTTAAAAATGAACGAAAATGATTTCGGAATGGACCTTACCTTCAAGAGCCCAACCAATTCTTTTAAAAGTCTCTTGTCACTGGTTCCTGGAATTTACAGCAAAAATTTTGACGAAATAAAAACGGAAGGGGATCTGTCTTTCAGTGGTTTCGCAAAAGGAACGTATAGTGAAAAGCAAATGCCCTCCTTTAATCTGGCCCTCCTGGTAAAGGATGCCATGTTTAAATATCCTGACCTGCCTACGGCCGTTAATAACATCAACCTTGATCTGCTGATTGATAACAAAGATGGGAAAATGGAGAACACAACAGTGGACATGAAAAAAATGCATTTGGATTTTGGATCAAATCCGGTGGATGCCAGGGCCAGGATTACCCGGTTATACCCTACGAATGTGGACGCCAGCATAGCGGCTAAATTAAATCTCAGTGAATTAAACAAAATGTTCCCCATGGAAGGTTTGGAAATGAAGGGAAATTATGACCTTAACCTTACCGCAAAAGGTGTATACGATAGCCTGAAAAAATTAATTCCGGCAATCGATGCCAACATGACCCTCACAAACGGGTATATAAAGTCTTCCGATTTCCCTATACCCATGGATGACATGCATTTTACATCTTCGATTAAAAATACATCCGGTAAGATGGCGGAAACTTTCATTCGTGTAAATGATTTCAACATGTTAATGGATGGAGAAAAGTTAACAGCAGACCTTCTGCTCCAAAACCTTGATAACTACACCTGGGATCTGAAAGTTAAAGGCGGAATTGACCTGGAAAAAATAACAAAAATATTTCCCTTAGAAGGCATGTCCCTGGCGGGGAAAGTAAAAGCTGATATAACAACCAAAGGACAATACTCAGACGTAACGGCAGAACGATATGAAAAACTGCCCACCAGCGGAACCGCCTCCCTTCAGGATTTTAAATATGTCACCAAGGACCTGCCTCCGCTTTCGATGAGCCAGGCATCCATGGTTTTTGATCCGAAAAAGATTGCCCTGCAAAAAATGAATGGCACGATCGGAAAAAGTGACTTTAGCGTCACAGGTTCAGTAGGGAATTACCTGGGTTACGTTTTTGGAGAAAATGAAGTCATTAAAGGAAATGTAAATTTCACGTCGGATCTTTTTGACCTCAATGAATTTATGTCAGGTGAAGAAACCGCCGAGGATACAAGTTCATTCTCCACCATTCCAGTACCGCGCGATATCGATTTTGTATTAAACTCCAATATTAAAGTCGTCAAATTAATGGACCTTAATATCACCAACGCAACAGGAGATATTATTGTGAAAGATGGAGTAGCCAATCTGAGCGGATTGCGGTTCAATATGCTTGGTGGTAATTTTGTTGTTAATGGTACTTACAATACAAAGGATCTGAACCATCCAGCTTATGATCTTGGGCTAAAAATCGATAACCTTTCTATTCAGGAAGCAGCGACTTCATTTTCAATAGTGAAAACCTTTGCTCCTATTGCGGGGCTGGTAAAGGGAAAATTTTCAACTGATTTTAAAGTCAATGGAGAACTCTTGCAAAGCATGATGCCCAATATGGCAACCGTTGCCGGAGCCGGACTTATTAAGATAGCGCAAGCTTCTTTAAAGGATTCAAAAATTCTTTCGGGGATCACCTCATTGACAAAATTAAGTGACACTAATGAAGTAACGCTTAAGGACGTTTTGATGTCGGCTTCCATTGACGACGGTAAACTAAGCGTTAAACCTTTTGATGTGAACATCGGAAATTATAAAACTACTGTGGCGGGAAGTACGCTCCTTGATGGTACCATTGATTACACGCTTAAAATGGATGTCCCGGCCGGTAAGCTCGGAAGCCAGTTCAACGCCTTGCTTTCAAAATATAGTGGCAAACCAAACGATCCGAACAGCACCATTCCGGTAACCATTGCGTTGGGCGGGAAATATGATAGCCCCCAACCCTCCCTTGTGATGGCTGAGCAGACCGAACAGGTAAAAGAGGCAGCGAAGGAAGCCGTGAAGGAGGAGGGTACCAAAGCGCTCGAGAAGGCCGTAAAAGGAACAGAAGCGGAAAAGGTGCTTTCTGACATATTAGGCACCAAAAAGGATACTACAGCCAACTCAACTGATACTACCGCCACACCGGTAACCACCGAAGCGGTGAAGGAAAAAGTTGAAGATGAAGCGAAAAAGAAAATCCAGAATCTTCTCAAACGCAAGAAAAACTAAGCGCTCTACTAGTGTAGTGCCCTTTGCCATCTCCAGGTAAAGAGCACTACTTTTAAGTAACCTGACCAAAAAGCTGTCTGTCGCCGCGTTTAGCTGCCTAGCGCCGGTTCAGTTGATTTAAGCTGCCTGTTACGAAAATCATTCAATTGGCTGTATGAATAGCCTAATGAAATTGATTTATATGAAAAAGATTTTGTTGCGAATGCTCTTTGTCTTGATACCTTTTCTGTACTCAATCTACGCCTCATCAGAGCCAAATAAAGCAAATGACTGCAGTGCCTCATGCGCTTCAAGGCACGAAATTCCAGTCCCAAAGAATAACGAACGCGGTTCAGTTTATGCTTTTCCTACTGGAAAATAAGAATTAGAGAAAATTGAGTCATCGAAAGCCCATAATCGAGTAGGAAGATAGGGATTAGTTCCCTATCTGTCCTCTCACACCACCCTGCGTACCGTTCGGTACAGGGCGGTTCCTTAAATTTACAACTCTGACCTGTCGGTAATAATCCGAGAGGAACACGTAGCCAGCGAGGCGGAGGCGGTCAGTAGTGATCGTGGTGTTTAGAAGAAAACTATTGGCGATGTGCCAATAACCTTTCCGTGTGTTGGCCCATTCCCATGCCCTTTGTCTATGGACGCCGAGCTTGAGAAGGTTGGACAATCTCGTCCTGACATGTTTCCACGTCTTCCAGATGATCATCCTGAGCCGCCTGCGGTACCATTCATCCATTCTAACCAGCAACGTATCCATATCCGCCAGCTTAAAGTAATGCACCCAGCCAATAATATACTGGCGAAGTGCTTTCTTCCTTTGGTCATGTCCCCACCCGTTGCTCCGTGATGTCAGCTCTTCGATTTTAGCTTTCATCTTTTGAGCACTCTTAGGATGTAACCGCAACCTGCCCTCGCCTTTCACTTTGTAAAAGGAGTAGCCAAGAAATTTCACCTTGTTAATCGTGGTGACCTGGCTCTTCTCCCGATTGACCTTCAAGAACAATTGACCTTCAATGAAAGGTACTATGCTCTTGAGAACGCGATGGGCACTTCGTCTGCTTTTGCACAGGATGACCAGGTCATCAGCATAGCGAACAAACTTATGTCCTCGACGTTCCAGTTCCCAATCCAGTTCATTGAGCATGATATTACTCAACAGCGGACTTAGCGGAACGCCCTGCTCGCTTGGTTCATACTTGCCTCCTTTTGAATGCGGTGAGTTAGCACCGTTGTCCTGTCTTCAATCTTCTTCCGCGCCATTGTTTGTATATCAATCATCCAATTAAGGGAGATGTTAGAATCGAAACCAGTTACAGGGGTACTAGTACCCTTTCTAAGACATTGATCTTCAGCGGAGAAATATTTGAGATCTTCTTGACCGGACTTCAGATTGGCCATAAATCTCTTGTGTGACAGGCAGGCATTCTAACCGCCTAAACTACAACCTGATTATGAGTCAGGGGGTCTTTCATCAATTCAGGAAATGCCGAGTTCCGAGGCATTTTTGCTGACAAATGTACATCTTGCTAATGCACTCCAGCATCGATTTTTGCGGACAAAAATACATCTTGCTTATGCACCTAAGCATAGGGTTTTGTATTACAAAAATACATCTTGCTTATGCTGGGGGATCAAGCATTGTCTTAGCCCCCTATTCTCTGCACAGAATTTTCATTTTGGTTGTGTAGTAATTCTCCGTGCTGGTCATCCGATAAGCTAAGGTATGGATCAGCCCAGGTCTTGTCAAGGCTGATACAGAGCGGCTGATTGTTGTTTTGATTTTTAATGGAATCAGCCGGCCTTGACAAGGCCTGTGCCGCTCCAATGACGCGCTGCTTATCGGAAA
>JBDSIM010000202.1:0-39199 GCA_039917935.1 Cyclobacteriaceae bacterium
GAAAGATTTGGAAAAATTCCTGAAGGACTACATCACAATATATAACCAACAGTGTGGGCCGTTTACCTGGACCAAAGGACCGGAAAGACTTAAGCGAATTATTCAATTAACGAGGAAGTTTCAAAAATAAAAGATGTACACTTATTAATGCGACAATGCAGTAGTTTATTTTTCTGTTAATTCTAGACCGTGGGGGTTAATTTTATTCCTGGGTGCAGCTTTTCGATTGATCGTATAAGTTCTATTTCACAATTTAAATCCAGGCTTTCTTTCGCGGGAGCATTTTCTACGCGAAATTTCAGCGCCTTATACATGCCGTCAAGTTCATTAAGCGTACAATAGAGAACGAATTGGCTCATTTTGTTTATCGCTGTATCCATAGAGATAGATATCCATTTAATTTTCAATTAATTTATTCATTTCTTCAAAGTGAAGCGGCTTCTCAAGAATGCGAAAGGAGGAAGTAGAAGTTTTAGGTACGTGATAAGCACTGATAAGATTTAACTCAATTTCAGGATATTTTTCCCTGATAAATTCACTGCTTTCCCAGCCAAGGCCATCCGGTAGATTGTTGTCCAGAAATATAACATCGGGTTGTTCTTCATCCAGTATCTCTAACCCTTTTTTAATGGTTCCCGCAACGAATACCTGATGACCATTCGGTGTGAAAAAATTTTGCATAATGATTTGGAAATCTTCTTCATCATCAATCACCAAAATTTTCTTGTATTTCATCTCTGTAGAATAAATTTAACCAGCCTTAATATTTTCGCTTGTGGAATATACAAGGAAGTAGCATACCTTACAAATGTAATGCACAGCTAACAAAAGATGGTGATAGCATGTTGCTGGTGATCATCAAGTAAATCAATTGTATCCCCACTAATAAAATCATTATCGAACTTTACGGCTGGTCGCAAACCGGCATTTTGCGTAACTTGAATCTGATAGTTAGTGTTCCCAAATCGATAAGTTACTTGGAAAGACTTCCATTCTTTTGGAATGCAAGGCTTAATTTTCAAACTATTTCCTTGTCTTTGAATTCCTAAAAACGATTCAATAATCAGTTGATACATCCAGCCGGCAGAGCCCGTATACCAGGTCCAGCCGCCACGGCCTACATGTGGCTCAACTCCGTAAACATCTGCTGCCATAACATAAGGCTCAACCTTATATGTTTCGATAATTTCAACTGAGTTTCCATGATTTATAGGGTTAATCATCTGTAAGAGTTCCCACGTTTTTTCCTGATCGCCCATTTTAGCAAATCCCATAATCATCCAGATGGCAGCGTGAGTATATTGACCACCATTTTCACGTACGCCTGGAACATACCCTTTGATGTAGCCTGGATTCATGTGTGAAGTGTTGAATGGAGGTTCCAGAAGTTGAAGGAGTGATTTTTTCCTGTTTACCAGGTATTGATCAACGGCTTTCATGGCACTTTCAATTCGATCTGGTTCACCCGCTTCGGAGAGTACTGACCAGCTTTGGGATATAGAGTCAATTTTACATTCGTCATTATTGGGCGAACCAAGAATGTCTCCGTTATCAAAGTATGCACGGAGATACCACTCTCCACCCCATCCATTTTTATTCAGGTTGATTTTTAATTTTATTACTGCTTCTTCAATTTCTGTAATAAACAATTCATCACCTTTTGCTTTCGCTAAGGGAATAAACCGATTTAGTGTATCATACAAGAAAAACCCTAACCAAATGCTTTCGCCTTTTCCTTCAATACCGACCATGTTCATTCCATCATTCCAATCGCCAGAGCCAATCAACGGCAAACCATGGATTCCCGTTTTTTTCAATGCCCGTTGTAAGGATAGTTTACAATGATCGTACAGCCTTGCTTTAAGTGACGCAATCAAAGGAAGATCATAGTATGATTCTTCATGTGCATGCAAGGGTCTTCCATCGATAAATGAAATCGTTTCATCTAATATGGTGGTATCATTCGTAGCCTTAATGTATTTACTTGTCACATACGGGAGCCACAGAAAATCGTCTGAACAAAGTGTGCGCACGCCTTTATTGATAGGAGGGTGCCACCAGTGCTGTACATCGCCGTCTATGAATTGACGCGATGCAGATAAAAGAATATGGTCACGTGTCAAGCCTGGTTCAGAATGAACCAGGGCCATTGCGTCTTGCAATTGATCCCGATAACCATACGCCCCCCCGGATTGATAAAAACCACTTCTTCCCCAGAAGCGACAAGATAATACCTGATAGAGCAACCATCCATTAGTCAGAATGTTGAGTGCGGGATCAGGTGTATCGATTTGAATGGATCCGAGTGTATTTTCCCAGAACTTAATAACCTTCTCAAAGGAACGATGCACGTTTTCAACACCTTTAAAGTTATTTAATATGCTTCTCGCATCATTTATATTTTTTGCAGCACCTATCCGGAATATGATTTCTATTTCCTGTCCGGGTTGAAGGTCTATCGGAATTAAATAAGCTGTGCATGGATCCAACCCTGCGCCTGTTTTACCTGTAAACTCAATTTGATTAAGACCGGATGGTGATTGGAGCGATCCGTTTCTGCCAATGAATTCTTTGCGGTCGCAAGTAAAGCTATGTAATGGGTGATCTGTTTGTATAAATCCAACCACATTGGGGAAATCGCTATTAAAAGGATTCCGGGCAATAATTGCACCGCTTTCCGGATCGCGCTCGGTCACAACATGCATGACAGATTGTTGCCGGAGACTGCCTAAAATCCATTCAATATATCCTGCAACAGAAAGTTTTCTTTTGCGTGAGGATTTGTTTTTGATTTTTACGCACGTAAATCGAATGGAATTTTCTATATCAACAAAGATATTCGTCTCTGAATAAATCTGGTCATGTTGGTTTTCGATTTTTGTATAACCGAAACCATGTCTGGTAATGTAGGACGATTTATTTTGTGCTGGCCAGGGCATGGGTGACCAGTAACGTCCGTTATCTTCATCACGTATATAGTATGCTTCACCACTGGTGTCTGTTACGGAATCATTACTCCACGGCGTTAAACGAAACATTTGTGCGTTTTCGTACCAGGTGTAGGACGGTCCGCTTTCGGAAACAATGGTACCAAGATCTTTATTAGCAATAACATTTACCCAAGGTAAAGGAGTATGCGAATTTCTATCCGTCAGTATTAAATACTCGCGGCCGTCAGGAGAGAAGCCACCATATCCATTTTTAAACAGGGTGTCCTCCGGTAGGCTTAAGTGGTGCACAATTGGCTTAGAAGGTTTAACCAGATGCGGAATGAATGGTTTTTTGATTTTCGAGGTGAGTACTCTGCTGATCTGTTCTTCAAGCGAACCCCGCAAATCAGAAATCACAACTTTTGCCACGGTTTGCAGTAAAATGTAATCTTCTGTAGATATTTGGTCTACTGAGCGTACAAACACAGCGCCTTGCCGCTCTGACGTTGAACTCGGTTGAATGCCCTTAATCAGTTCCTGAATTTGTTCAAGCAGCACCTGTCTGTAAACGCCCCGGTCTTCATTTAAAATTACAAGATCCGCTGTAAGCCCCTTCAGTTGCCAATAAGCTCGTGCCTGAATGAGTTGCTTTGCCAGAAAAATGTTTTCTGTCTCGGAGATCATAAAAAGGATGATCGGTAAATCACCCGATATTGAATAGCTCCACAAAGCAGATTGGCCACGGTGGTTATTTAGAAGCACATCTTGCTTTGCTCTTAAAGATTGATTGTTATAAACTATCGAACTGGCCAGTTTGGAATAGAGTTGCGCGTGTGATTCAGTGGCGTTGATCTGCCTCAATACCACCTGGCTATGTGTCCAGGATAGATCAAATGCACGATCGCGCAGATAGGAGTCCTGATATTTGTCAATGAGTTGCTGAACGCTTTCTCTGGTTCCCGATATGCCTGTTATGAGATCAATAACAATTTTTTCCCCAGGGGCCATTGTAAATCTGAACTGAATGGATACAATTGGGTCTAGCACTGATCCCTCAGAACCATCGAGCCCTTCCTTCGTATCCATCGCTGCAGGATGTATTGTATTCCTTCCCCTTCCTATAAATTTCATTCGGTCAGTCTCAAACGAAACCTGATCGGCAGCATGCTGGTTCAGTTTCATTAGCTGAAACATCCATGGGGGGTTTTCTTCATTTGACCTGGGCCTTCGTGTGCATAGAATAGTCTGCTGGTGTTTGTTTATTTCAGTTTGAACAAACAGGTTACTAAAAGCTGGATGGGCCGCATCAGTAATAGGCAAAGCAATGACAACTTCTGAGTAACTGGTAACGTCTATAACTTTCTTACTTGCGGAATGATTGGTTAATCTAATCCTTCTGATCTCAATATCATCTTCAGGAGATACTACAATTTCGGTGTGGCACTCAATATCACCATCTCTTCTTCTGAATTCAGCGCGCCCTTGAGAAAATATTGTTTCATACTGATCTGGTTTCTTCAGCGTGGGCTGAAAGGTGGTGGACCAGAATTCACCCGTTTCAAAATCTCTGATGTAACAGAATGCTCCCCAGTGATCTCTTGTAGAATCTTCACGCCAGCGAGTTATACCAATATCTTTCCATCGGGAATATCCGCCACCCGCGCTTGTAATCATCAGATGGTATTTTCCATTAGAAAGAAGCTGAATTTCCGGAACAGGTGTGTTTAAGTTAGTGATCACCCGTACTTCACCTTCGGAAATGACATGGACTATCTCTTCATTGTCACCGGTTCCTTTATAATAACCAATGGTTTTCGGAACCCGCTCCTGCAACAGAAGCAAGGCAGTCTGAAATTGAGGATCAGCGGCAAATCTTTTTTGCATAACCTGATCGTTGATCAGGTAATTAAGGGCAAGCAAACTCATGCCTTCATGATGGGCCATGAAAGTCTGGATCAAAACTGGGGTTTTTGATTTAGGCAGCCGTGATGGTGTGTAGTCTACTGCTTCAAAGAATCCGAACCTCCCTTCGTAACCCAGGTTTTGCATTTGTTCTAAATTTTTGATGGCCGATAACGGATCAACCATCAGCGCCATTACTGTTGCATAAGGCGCTATCACAAGGTCTTTGTCAAGCCCTCGTTTGAACCCCAGTTCGGGTACACCGAAAGCTTTATACTGATAGGTTAAGTGGATATCCACCATATTATAACACGATTCAGAAATCCCCCAGGGTATTCGCTGTTGTTTTCCATATTGAATCTGCTTGGTGATATTGCCCGCATACGTTTCGTCCAATAAAGTGTTTTCGTAAGTAGGCATTACCAGTAAAGGCATCAGGTATTCAAACATAGAGCCACTCCAGGACAGCAGGGTAGGTGTATGATCTGCATTTGTGAGTCTTCGCCCAAGAGCAAACCAGCTTTCCTGTGGTAATTTACCTTGTGCAATTCCTACAAACGCACTTAGCCTTGCTTCTGAAGCCAATAGATCATAAAAGCTTGAGTCACGCTGAAGGTGATCGACAGAATAACCGATTGAAAGAAGGCGTTGGGATTTATCATAAAGAAAATCGTACTGCATGTCGGCAAAATCATAACATTGTTCCGCAAGTAAACTTAGCGTTGAAATTCTGTCGCGGGCAAATGAACTGAGTTGTTGAATGGCAGGGGTATTTTCTTCGATCCACTTTAGTTCTACATCATGTTCTATTAACGTTGATTGGCTTCGATTTTCTTTTATAAAATGCGGAAGCAGTGCGAGCTGCCGGAGGGTTGGTATTTCCGGAATACTGTTTTCAAAGTGTGTGGTATGATCTTTAAGTATTGACCAGAACGAAATAAGATTTACCTCCGCTGTCAACTGATTTAGCTGATCTTCTAAGGCTTTAAGCCAATGAAAAGCATCTGATTTGGGTTCGGGAGTTAATTTGCTTAACACAGCATAAAATCGTTCCAGGCTATCATCCAGAAAAGTTTTGTATTGCCGTACAGTTGTGAAAAAATTAACTTCTTTAAAATGATTCAGAAGATCATTGAACACTCTTTGATCTTCCAAAGACAAAAGTTTCCTGATGATTCTTACAACGTCATAAAGACCAATTATAAATCTATGATTAATAATTCCTTCATCCACTTGCGAAAAAAGCCCCTGCCGTAACGTGAGTAAATGGCCTGCCAGATTGCCACTGTCAACCGTTGAAACATATTTGGGGTGTAATGGTTGAATACTCTGCGTGTCATACCAATTGAGAAAATGCCCTTCGAAGCGCTCCAGTTTCCGCAATGTTTGAAACGTATCTGACGTCCGTTGAATAAGCTGGGTAGGGGTAATGTAGCCAAAGTCATAAGCAGCAAGATTTGCCAGAAGTGACATTCCTATGTTGGTGGGAGAGGTGCGGTGCGCAATTACGGGAATAGGATATTGTTGAATATTATCTGGAGGAAGCCAGTGATCTTCTCTACTCACCAGGTTTTCAAAGAAACCCCATGTCTTTCTCGAAAGTTCGCGCAAGTATAATTTTTGATTTTCGTTAATAACCTTTCTAAAATGTGGAAAAGGTTTGCTTAGCCTGAAAACAACATACGGAGCTGTTAGCCAGACTGCGAGAAAGGGAAGCGCGATCGGAAAAGAGAAAGGTGCAAACGCCAGTAAATAAGTGGTTGTAGCCAGGGAAAATGCTGGACTGAACCACATTTTTCTGAACGTCATCAGGATCGTTTCATTATTTTTTTGAACAGTACCAGAAGGATTCCATTGCAATAGATTTTTTTTACTGATGTACATTCTCCAAAGCGAACGGATCATGGCATCCATACTGACCATGGCCTCGTGAGGAAGGCATAGCAGGGAAAAGAGAGATTGAAAAATACTTTTTGAAGTATCCTTAACCACATTTCTAAAATGCTGGGCTCTTTCTACTTCATCTGGCCTTTTGAGGATGTTCCATAAATATGTTAGAAGTGACGGCAAAACTACTATCAATGTAACGCTGATGGTCCATAACAACGGATTTTTGAGCTGCGTCCATCCCACTAATAGCATTATCGTTAACGTTACAGGCACCGCGCTTCTGCGGAGATTATCAAATATTTTCCAACGTGATAAAGCATTTATCGAGTTTTTTTTTAATTTTTTATCAAAACCCGGTACCATGGGCAAATACCAATTGCCGATTTGCCAGTCGCCCCGTATCCACCGGTGTCTTCTATTAATATCCGTTAAGTAGTTAGATGGATATTCTTCGTATAATTGCACATCGCTTGCGAAACCACAACGTGTATAGCAACCTTCCAGCAAATCATGGCTGAGTATCCTGTTTTCAGGGAACCTTTGGTTTAGTGATTTTTCGAAAGCGTCTATCTGGTAAATTCCTTTTCCGATAAATGATGCTTCATGAAAAATATCATTATAAAGATCAGAGACAATTCGGGTATACGGATCGATTCCAATATCATTCTCATAAAGTTTTGAAAACAGTGATCGTGTGGCGCCATGCAGGCTTATTGCAATTCGTGGCTGAATAATGCCATACCCCTCAGTAACCCTTTTCCTGGTCTTATCAAACTGCGGATGATTCAAAGGGTGTTCCATCAGGCCGACGAGTTTCCAGGCTGAGTCCCTCGGTAATTGTGTATCAGTATCGAGTGTGATTACGTACTTGACGCTGGTGTATATTTCTTCAGGTCCAACAATGGTGGAGAACTTATCTTTTCCTTTTCCACGAAGCACACTATTTAATTCAGCAAGTTTGCCTCGTTTACGCTCATAACCCATCCATACGTTTTCACCTTCATTCCACTGACGAGGACGGTGAAATAGGAAAAATTGCTCACGGCCAGGCGTACAATATTTTTCGTTGAGTTCAGTTATTCTTTTTGAGGCAAGTTCTTCTAAAAACTTGTCTCCCGGATTAATTTGCTCTTTTGAATCTTTCAGGTCTGTTAATATCCCTAACAGCAGATTTTGATCCTTGTTGGCCAGGTAGCGTACTTCCAGGTCTTCGATTATTTTTCCAGTCTGGTCCTCACCAGTAATAATAGTAGGTACAATAACAAGTGTTCGTGCCTTGTCAGGAATTCCTTTTGAGAAGTCAAGTTTAGGAAGTGGTTTAGGAGATACGCATAAGGAAGTTATCCAGTTTGTAATTGAAGAAGCAAGATAGCTTGATGATAATAATACGATAACAAAAACTGCGATCAGTAATACGGGTTGATTCCATGTTAACTGGCTTTCATTCATAAACCAGGCAGTAAGCCCAAACGTAATAATGGACATTCCAAGGAAATACATGATACCTTTCGACTGCGAGATGTTTTTGATTACATTTTCCAGGAAAGTGAGTTTGATATTGGCAAGCCCCTCTGTCACTTCTCTTCCTTTCCCAACAAGGAAGTATCCTACATGGCAATATCTTTTGTCAAGGTTTTCTTTTCTGCCATTTTCTTTTGCAAGATTGATGGCAATTTTGGCTATGTCGCGCTCAGAAAGCCTGCTATGCTTTGCGATTTTTTCTACCTGGTGACGATAGTTATCGCGGGTGAAGAAATCCATGCTGGAATAAATGCCATTCAAATCTTCTCTTAATGTATGCTCCACCAAACTTATACTTTCTACAAAGTCTCGCCAGTCAAGTTTGGCAAGTAATCGTAGACTATTAATACTGTTTGTTATTGAAACCTGATCTGCCGCCTGTTTTTGAGTTTCAGCAAGCACAAGGGCATTAATGGAGAGATTGCTTTCTGACAACCTTTGTTCCACCCATGATAGCGGTAGGGCATGGGTTGTACCTTTCCATTGAAGCTTTCTGTTAAATTCAGCTACAAAGGCACTTTCCAATGGCGGATTGGAACGTGCCATATCGGCAAGTGTGAGAATTAATTTGGCAGGCTCCTGTTCGACGATTTCAATAATCTTGTTAGCCCAATGGTGTGCGAGGTCTGCGTCCATGCGATCGATGGCGATCCGGGTGGCTACTCTTCTCAAATTTTCCAGGAGAGCAAGCCTCAGCATGATGGGAATTGCCCATAATTCTCCCAGACTTAATTCAGTGATCTTTTGGTAGGCACTTATAAAATTATTGAGCATGTGTATATCCACATGGCCATCACTGTGAGAAATGATCTCGATAACAATGTCATATACTCTGGGAAGTCCACCGAAATCACCCTTTACAAGTTTTGGTAGCCCCTTGCTGTATCCTTTGGGGAGGTAGCGTTTACCAAGTTGAATTTGTTCCTCGATAAGATAGAAGTTATCCAGCAGCCATTCCCCTGCAGAGGTTATGGGATTCTTCTTTTTGATGGACTCTTTTAAAAGCGTGATAACATGCGTCAATATGGCTTCATTATCACCCAGCCTTGAGAGCAATTGTTCTTTGGAGTCTTTAAGTGTAATGCGATGTTCAGAAGCCAGGCTTTGTGCTAGCTTCACCATCTGATCCATACTGAAGAGTTCAGATCGAAAGGGAGTTTTACCCTGCTGGTCGTCTCTGTCTAAATTCTTTTCCTGGAAGAATTCGCGTAATGGAGATAAAAGGAGCTTGCCGAATGATTCAATTGGGTATTTCATAGATTAAATACCTCTAACACATCATTCAGTACGTTCAGGTGTGTGGTCATAGGAAATTAATTGGTAAATATCTGTGCCAGCAGGTGCACTTTCATAAGCACAAGGTGACCACGTCAAGATAGAACCCGATCCTTCTTCTTAAATTGGCAATGCGCGAGTTAAGCGGCGCTGTAGACTCACTCTTTTTAAGTACGACTTCATTTCTCATAAGACTAAATATAATCACGGTATTTCTTTAAAGAGCTGCTTCAATTTGATGGTTCAAGGAAATGCTATTATTTGCAACCGCGGGGTTACAACCGATCTCCGGTAATAATAATAAAAACCCCGCAAAAGGATATCTTCACTTCATATTTGTTTGAATGCCGACCCTTTATCAAAACCTTATGCTATTCCCAGTCAACAGGCAATGACTTGGCTAGCCCTGGTTGGTCTGGCTGTTATCTCACAGTCGAGGCTTAGCGTACGCACGATTTAACGTAAATTGGGGTTTTCAGCCAACCGCTCGAAGAACCCGCGCGGCTTAGCCCGTTAACGAGGTAAGAAAACCTGAACGGTAGTTCTCCGATCCTCAGAATTATTGATTCTTGCAGGATCTGAAAATGAGTTATGTATTAATTAATATCTGAATGGCTTTCTCAATCCCCCAGTAAATTATTACTAAGCTTACCATGCTTTAAAAGTTCTCTTTCGCGAACGTAAGCATAGATCACGGGCAAAACAATTAACACAAAAAGTGTCGATGTTAATAGCCCAAATACAAAAGGTATAGTAATTGGTTTCATGACGTCGCTTCCGGTTCCGGTAGCCACCAAAATTGGAAGCAATCCAATAATGTCAACCAGCACAGTCATAAGTTTTGGCCGCAACCGCTGAACGGCACCTTCATAAATAGCATCTTCAATGTGTTGGTTGGTAACTTGTCCTGTGACATGATTTTTAATCTTGAAGTATAATGAATTATTAAGATAGACAAGCATGAGTACTCCTGTCTCAATAGCCACTCCAAACAGAGCTATAAAGCCAACCGCTACGGCTACAGAAAAATTGATGTCGAAAAAGTAAAGTGAATATGCTCCTCCCACCAAAGCAACAGGAATGCTCGTCAATACGATAAGAACTTCCCTCATATTCTTGAAGGTAAAGTAGAGTATGACAAGTATGATCAATAGCACGACAGGCATTATTATCTTGAGCCTGCTTTGAGCCCGAACTTGATTTTCATATTGACCACTCCATTCCAGGTAATAACCCTTTGGCAAATTCTTAATAGCCTTCTCTAACCTTTGTTTTGCTTCTGAAACGGTGCTTCCCATATCCCTGCCGCGGACATTAAAAAGGAGTGTTCCTCTTAACATAGCGTTTTCGGAATTGATCATGGGGGGACCTTCTGTGACATTAACTTCAGCTACTGCAGAAAGTGGAATAGGTCCGAGCGCAGGCGATTCAATTTGTAAATTATTCAATTCATGAAGCGTACTTCTGAATCCTTGTGCAAACCTGACATTAACCGTATACCGCTCACGCGCTTCAATCGTAGTCGTTGCGTTCATTCCGCCCAAAGCAGTCTCGATAAACATATTGATGGCATCAATGGTCAATCCGTATCTTCCAATTTCCTCTTTTTTGATTTTAATATCAATATACTTTCCGCCTACAATGGGCTCTACATATAAATCTGCTGCACCTGGTAATCCTTCCAATTGTTTTTTGAAAGCGTGAGCAAGAACATTTATCGAATCCAGGTTTTGTCCGTAAATCTTCACACCAACATCTGTTCTAATGCCGGTCGATAACATATTTATCCTATTAATGATCGGCTGCGTCCAACTGTTGATTACTCCTGGTATCGAAAGTTTCAAATTTAACTCGCGGATAATTTCTTCTTTGGTAACGCCCTCTCTCCACTCACGTTTTGGCTTCAGGATTATTATCGTCTCAATCATGTTGATGGGTGAATTATCTGTCGCCGTATTTGCCCGACCAGCCTTCCCCAGTACATTCTCAACTTCAGGAAGTGATTTTATAATCCTATCCTGTACCTGAAGGAGACGTTTTACTTCGTTATTCGAAATGTCGGGCAACGATACTGGCATAAATAGAAGTGATCCTTCATCAAGCGGCGGCATAAATTCGGTTCCGACACTCATAACCAACGGAATGCTTCCCAGTACCAAAGCCAATGCTAAAGCAAGTGTTACCTTTTTCCACTTTAAGCACCATCGTATCACCGGACCATAAATCCAGGCAAAAAATCGACTTACCGGATGTTTGCTTTCAGGCCTTATTTTACCTTTTAATAGAATAACCATTAGTGCAGGCACGAGCATGATGGCTACTAACCCAGATCCTATCATGGCAAAAGTCTTTGTCCACACCAGGGGGGAAAATAATTTATGCTCTTGGCCTGTAAGAAATAATATTGGGCTAAAGGATATCAGTGTAATAAGAATAGAGCTCACCACTGCTCTGCCGATAAGCTGCGATGATTTTTCTATCCTTTGTATTCTTTCCTCTTCCATGCAGCTAACTTATTTCGACCTCTCCGCTAATTGATTTCATTGAGTTTTCAACCATTACAATTCCGGCATCCACCAAATCGCCAACGGCCAATGCAACACCCGCAAGCGACATGATGTTGGAAGATATACCGAACCAACCCATCAGGATGAATGCAAACAAAACCGAGACAGGAATTGTGATCACTACTATCAACGCGCTTCTCACGTGTAGGAAGAAAATGAAAAGCACAAGGGCAACAACAATAATTTCCTCAGTCACGGCTTCGCGGAGTGTAGCGATTGTGGAGTTGATAAGATCGGAGCGGTCATAAGCCGCTTTTATTTTAATACCATCCGGTAATCCTTTCGTTACATCTTCCAACTTATCTTTTACGCGGTCAATAACCTGTTTGGCATTTTCGCCATAACGCATGATTACAATGCCTCCAACTTTTTCACCTTCGCCATTTTCATCAACAATGCCCAGTCTCAATTCCCCACCCATTTGAACGGAGGCAATATCTTTTATTCTTACCGATGTTGCATTTATTGTTTTGACGGATATGTTTTCAATTTCTGAAGCGTTCTTGATGTATCCAGAACTTTTAATGATGTAGCCAATATCCGACAGCTCAAACTTTCGGCCTCCTACTTCATTATTGTTATCTTTAATTTTTTGCACCACCTCCTGTAAACCTATTCCAAAGTAGCGCAACTTCAATGGATTGACTACTACTTGATATTGCTTTTGATAGCCGCCAAAAGAAGCCACCTCGCTAACACCTTCAACGGTTTGTAGCGCAAACCGAATATACCAGTCTTGCAATGCTCTTAGTTCTCCCAGATCATAGCCAGGAGCATCCAGTGTATACCAATAAACATGGCCCAACCCTGTGCCATCAGGCCCCAATGTGGGGGTTATCCCAGCTGGCAGTAGGCGTTGTGCATAATTCAAACGCTCGAGTACACGCGCCCGGGCCCAGTATATATCTGTGTTATCCTGAAAAATGATGAAAACGAAGCTCATACCGAACATACTTGCTCCGCGGATATTTTTGATATTGGGAATACCTTGAAGATTACTGGTGAGTGGATAAGTAATTTGATCTTCCATGATCTGCGGGTTGCGCCCCATCCACTCGGTAAAAATGATAACCTGGTTTTCTGAGAGATCGGGTATTGCGTCTATGGGCGCATTCATAACTGAATAGATTCCGTAGAGGGTCATGGAAACGTATGCTGCAATGACAACCATCTTGTTTCTAATAGACCAACTTATCAATTTACTGATCATGACTTTTCAGTTCTTAAAAGTGTTTTCATAAAAATATTGTTTGATGAACTTTACACTTTATCTACTAGATTCGCGATCACTCCAGGAATACTAAAAATAGTGAATTTTCTATCGGTGTGCGCTCCTGATCATCATGAGATCTGTCTACCAACAAGATATAGATGAAGTCTTCACGCTACTCGCGATGGCAATTTCTCCTTTACGCTTCCCTGGTTTTAGGTGTCAAGTTAATTTCATAAACAGAGTGCATACGCTTTCGCTTGTTTAGATTAGTATTTCATTCTCGGAAGGAATACCCTTTTCCCAACAATCCAGATTGTAGCGCGTTGTCTCTGCAATTTGTACAAGCGCTTCATGCGTTAAAAAGGCCTGGTGACTCGTTATGATAACATTTTGAAATGTCATTAATCTCGCGATGACATCATCCTGCAGTATGTCATCGGAATGATCTTCAAAGAACAAACCTTCCTCTTCCTCGTAGACATCCATTCCGAAAAAGCCGATTTTTCCTGTCTTTAAGGCATTGATCACTTCTTTGGTATTTACCAATCTGCCTCTGCTGGTGTTTATCAGCATCATTCCAGTTTTCATGCTATCAATGCAATCTTTATTTATCATATACCTGGATTCCTTTGTCAGCGGGAGGTGTAATGTGACGATATCCGATTGACGGCACAATGTCATGCAGTCTGTATATTGTACATTATATTTGATTTTTAATTCATTGTTTTGATGCGGGTCGAACGCCAGTATATGACAACCAAATCCGTGAAGGATTCGGGCTACTATGCAACCGATTTTGCCAGTTCCGATAATGCCCACAGTTTTTCCAGCCATGTCAAAACCTATGAGTCCGTCCAATGAAAAATTGAGATCACGAACCCGGCTGTGAGCTTTTATGAGCTTCCGGTTAAGCGCCATCATCAAGGCAATGGTATGTTCTGCTATGGCTGCCGGTGAATATTCAGGTACACGGGCGACTCGAATGCCAAGTTTCCTGGCTTCATTCAAGTCAACATGGTTAAAACCTGCTGATCGAAGGGCTAAGTATTTTACCCCGACTCCATGCAATGTTTGAAGAACTGGTGCCGAAGCATCGTCACTGACAAAAATGGAAACGACCTGACTTCCTTGGGCCAAACTAGCCGACTCCAAAGTGAGCCTGGTTTCAAAAAAGCACAACGCGTGGCTCACCATTGATTTTTCAAGGTATTCCTTTTCAAACTTGTGGCTACTATAAATGGCTACTTTCATGAATAAATTTCACTAGGCAAAAGTCTTCTGAACGAATGCACCTTCTTGTTCAGTTAATAAATCAGATACAAAATTGGCGTCTGGCTGTATCTAGCGCTCCAAGGCTACTTTTGGATATTTCCGTCAATCTCCTCAGCCTGTTCATTCTCTGCGCTAAAGAAACAATGGAGAGCGCATCCGTGAGATGAATCTTTATATCCAGCCTGTACTTTAGCCACTTCTTTTCCTGAAACTTTTACCACCCCATCAGCATCAGTTGTTACTACGTGGCCATTCATGGATTTGAAGCTTCCATCTTTTTGAATCTTACCAATGCTTTTGCCGCTGGAAGTCGTCACATCTCCATGACCGGAAATTACCCCAATTACTTGTCCAGTTACATCACATACCTTTCCTTTCTTAATTGATCCGAGTGCTTTGCCTGATTCATCTACGACAGATCCGTCAGACTTAAGAATAGGATGCATTCCTCTATGCTTTGGCGGAAGGTCTTGTGATTTAACTTGTGCGAATGCCAAAATCATCAGCATTAGTATTAAAACTGATTTTGTTTTCATATTAATTTTTGTTTAAAATTTATGCAATCTGTAAAAAGACTGATTCTGCTCTATTGATCTTTGCCCGGTTAAAAAGCTGACTTTTGTCAGTTTTCTTTAAGGAGAATCCCGAAAGAACTTTTCGGGGCACGGCGTTTCTTTGAAACTATTCTGTACTTCTGTTAATGGACCATTTTTTAATTTACTCATAGATGAAGTTTGTAAAATATTAAACAGAAGAAATACAAAGCGGACTTTTCTTATGCTTGATGTATGAAGAAAGTAATGTACTCTCCTCAACAAGTGTAATTTTCATGCCATCAAGCCATAATTACAGAATCGTTGAAGGAATAGGATGATACCCATGACAATACGATGTATCGGGTAAACAGAGCACATTAATCTAATTGTGGCCATTTAACCAACGGCAGCAAATTAAAGGGTGCCATTGCCCTACTAGTGTGGAGTATTGACACCAGAATCGTACTCATTATATTGTAATGATATTATTGTCTATTACACCAAGCAACTTGTTTGCTTATGGTCCACCCTAAATAATTTCGTTTATACTACCAGTTTTTCCACCAGCCTTTCGTATTATCAGCTGAGCTAAAGTTTCTGTGCCTTATATCCAGCCTTCTCGACAGCCTGAATAACCTTAGCTTCGTTAGTCTCCCCTGCAACCGTTAAAACCTTTGACGGATTATTTGTATCGACTTCCCAGTTGTCTTCACCCAAAGCTTCGTTTAAAAAAGGCGTGGCCTTTGCTACGCAACCAGAACATTTTATGGTGGTTTTGAATTTGATTGTTTCCATTGTTTGTTTTTACTACGATAAACGGAGGGAGCGGACTTTTGACCTTATATAATCACTGGGAAGGTTTATATAATTACACTAATCTTTTTGAAACACCACGATGTAGATTTAATGTTCGGGAAAGCAATTATATCACCTCACCCTAAATCCCTAGACTTTTTTCCATCTCTTCAGAGATGTTGTATCTGAATAACAGTATTGGATACATGGAACATACCGAAACCCTGCTTGGCAGATATCAATGTTCCGGACAGAGTTGCCTTCGTAAGCCCGAAGTCTTTCCTTCAGGAGGGTCCGATTTGTCGATTTGTCAGCTCAGGGCAAATCAGGGAGGTGAATTCACTTGCGCTATTAAGAAACAGAATCGATTGGTTTTCTGTTTTGATCAATTTCCCTTGACTTTTTTAACGCAGATGGAGTAAAGCCCGTGATTTTTTTGAATTGTCCCGATAGGTGTGCTACGCTACTGTAACCGAGACGATCAGCAATTTCGCTTAAGCTCAATTCATCATAAAAAAGTAGTTCCTTCACTTTTTCGATTTTTTGCCTGATGATATACTGTTCCAGGGTAATGCCTTCAACACTTGAAAACAGATTGCTCAGGTAGTTGTATTCATAGTGCACTTCATCAGACAGCAAACTCGACCAGTTTACCTTCAAATCCACTTTTTCTTTGTGATGAATTATATTGATCACCTTATTTTTTATCGATTCAATAAGTCTCGCTTTTCGATCATCGATTCTTTCAAATCCGAGGTTCAGAAGTGAACCATCCAGCGTATCTTGTTGTTTTTCCGTTAATTCTTCTTCAATAACAACTTCCCCCAATGAAATTTTTTGGGGGTGCAGTCCCTGGTCTTCCAACACTTGTTTCACAACCATGACGCATCGGTTGCAGACCATATTCTTTATGTACAAAGTAGCCATAAGGGTAAAGTTCGTAAAACTCCCCTTGATTATCTTATATTATGTTGAAAACAATTATGAAATTCAGTGATCTACTATTACGAGCGATTTGACAAAAAGCGTGTTTTCAACAAAGCTGTGAAGAGTGGAAAAGCCAGTATCATGACAATACTCCACACCGCTGATATTCACGCGCAATTGCTCACACACGATGGATTTTTCATGGAGAAGGGTAAGCCTATATATAAAAAGAGAGGAGGTTATGCCAAACATCTCCGCGCTTTTTAGCCCGGCATCTGTGTGACTCAATGCAGCAGCGCAAGTGGACTGATCAGACCCCCACAAATTCCCAAATTAAAGCCAAGCCCTGTAGCGGTTTTTAAAAACTTACGCCTGCCGCTTTCTGAGGCTTTTATATGGAGGTCTTTTTCTTTAACAGAGAGTCCCTTAGCCTCACATGAATTACAGGAACAGCTGGAAGAATGATTTTTCATAAAAATTCAATTCTGGAAGATGATCAGATCATTAGTTTAATAATTTGGCCTTCCCCCACCAATCGTAGCTTGCATCCAGGTATTTTGGGAGCGGAAGCGGCTTTTTTTCTTCATGATTTCGGAGGCTTTTTTGTCAAGCTTGTTTGCCCCTGCAAGTAAAGTTTTTGGTTCAAAGAAATCAACAGAGCATTCGGCAAATGAGATCTTTGATATTCGGCAGCCGTGTGAACATCAAGCAGGTTTCATCCCGATTACCGTTTAACCTTTTCAAAGTAACGCAATGTCAAGTACCGCATAAATGTCATCAGTCTTTTGACCATAGTCTAGATATGGATAAGATTATTATGAAGGCTATGGCCATTGTTTTTCATATTTTGGCGCTTAACAGATCGGATTTGATCCTGTTACGTTTAATTTGGCTTCAAATTTCCCATAAAACGAATTCCCTATCCGTGACTTTGGTTACACTGAGCGGAGGATTTTCAGGCTTGAATACATACTTACTTTTTGGTGACTCTGATCACAGACTTTCCAGGGCGTGATGTTGAAGATTGTATCCTTAAAACATAAAAGCTTTGTTTTAAAAGAGAAGGGAGTATATGGAAAAGACAGAAAATTATTAACGTGTTAATTGTTAAGTATTGTGCCCTTATCTCCAAGGATAGGGGGTGTGGCTGATGACATAGGGCGGTTTTATTACACAATTAAAGTCTTTAGTCAATGAAAGTAATAGCGATCAATAATAGCAGTGTAAACGTACCGAGAATAATGCTAAGCGGTATTTTTCTCATTTCTGGAATAAATCATGTTATGTTTCCGGAACATGTTGCCAAACATTTAATGGAGTCAAATGTGTATGATCAATTCCTTTATTTTATCAATGCCGAAATTCTGGTTTTTGCAACCGGGTTTGGCCTATTCACCGGAGGATTACTTCTGCTGTTGAACTTCTTCACACGCAAAGTGTCTATCATATTAATGGTGCTGTTGGTTCCAATCACTATCAGCGTACAGCTACAGGGATGGCAAACGGCCGGGCCATTGTTTAAAAATATTGCCATTGCAGGAGGATTGTTATTCTTTATTATAAATAATTTTGAAAAAACCAAAACTGAAAAAATTTGAAATTAAAGATTAGTTTGTTGTTAGCCGCTTTTATTCTGGCAGTGAGTGTTTCGCAAGGGCAAGATATGAAAGGGGGTGATAAATATGTATTTGTTATCTCGAAGATAAATTATTTGAAGGCAATTGAAGACGCGGTTTCGACATCTGACCCTTCCCTCAATATAAGTGAGGTGAGAGTAATTCTTTGCGGTGAATCCGTGAAAGCATTCGAGGAAAAGAATCCACTCATTGAAAAAACTTTACATCATGAAAAAATCAAATTGTATGCCTGTGGCCTTTCACTTGAACAAATGAAGGTTAATCCCAGGATTTTGACTGCAGGTGTTGGTTCCGTTCGAAATGGTTTACTCGAGGCCATGATTCTTGAAAAAAAGGGGTATAAAAAAATGGATCTGTAGGTAAAGGATTCTTTTCATTAGTTTTGCATCAGGTCCCGCTTCAGCCAGCTAGTTGACCCTCAATGGAATCGGTTCTGGCGTTTTGGCCCTTATATTGACCCTCTGGCGAAGGAAACACAAGTGCTATTCGAAACGGACATCATGCTGGTACAAGTCTTAGCGGATAGCAATGCAAAAAATCTGTTCATGAAACACAATCAATGCTTTTCTGACGTTTTTCATTTTAACAGCGCCCCAGGTAAAGCTTTATCTCACGAAAAATGTCTAAATCTTTAATGTTAGATGTATGCAGAGTTTAAAATCAATTTTCCCCCAATTTGGTGGACCACTCATTGATCAACTGGAGAAGATTGGCCAGGTTGTGGAATTTAAGGAAGGTGACATGTTGCTTCGGACCGGACAATACTTCAAACAATCATTGTTGGTTTTGGAAGGCAGGGTTAAATTATATCGTGAAGGGGAAAATGGCGAAGAATTTTTTCTTTACTATCTCGAACGCGGGAATGCGTGCGCACTATCCATCATCTGTGCTACGAGAAATGAAACCAGCGAGATAAAAGGACAGGCCGTAACACCTGTCAAGGTGCTGACCATTCCACTGCAATTCATGGATAGCCTGATGAAGGATTATCGGGAATGGTATTTTTTCGTTCTTGAAACTTATCGCACCCGGTTTGAAGAATTGCTTCAAGTGATTGACCAGATCGCATTCCATTCCATGGACGAAAAGCTTGAATTTTATCTGAAGCGCCAGTTTGATTTCCTTAAATCGAAAACCATTTCGATCACCCATCAGCAAATTGCAGATGATCTGAATTCTTCCAGGGAAGTTATTTCAAGACTTCTGAAAAAACTCGAAAGTCAGCACCGGATTTCCATATCCAGAAATGAGATTAGTCAGATTTCTCTTTGAAGGGCTGTTATTAAAAATCATTTGTTATGTGATCGTAGTCACTGAAACTGCCCCTAAAGCAATGGATCTTTGTATCGTAAACATCGCGATAGATGGAGAACATCCTGGGTTATTTTGCAGCGGGCTTAATTGGAGTGGCACTCGGACTCATCGGTGGCGGTGGTTCAATTCTGACAGTTCCGGTATTGGTTTATCTTTTTCACATAGAACCCACCCTGGCTACAGCTTATTCCTTATTTATTGTTGGCACTACTTCACTGGTCGGAGGGCTGCGAAGCGCGAGAAATCACCTGGTTGATTTCCGGACAGCGGTAGTGTTTACCATACCAAGCTTGATCGCAGTATTTCTCGTAAGAAGATACTTTATTCCCCTTTTGCCACATCATTTATTCACCATTCAATCATTTGTGGTTACAAAGGACATTGCCATCATGATTTTTTTTGGCCTGATCATGCTGGGGGCTGCTGTGAGCATGATCCGCAAACGCCCGAATGAAATACGGGAAGACCAACCGGTTAATTATAATTATCCGTTGATTGTGATTGAAGGCATCGTGGTGGGTGCTTTAACGGGGATTGTTGGTGCCGGTGGCGGCTTTCTGATAATTCCTGCTTTGGTTTTATTTGCGAAATTACCCATGAAGAAAGCGATAGGAACCTCTTTGGTCATTATCGCTGCAAAATCACTCATTGGATTCCTGGGTGATATCGGATCCGGGCAAGAAATAAATTTTCAGTTTATTATCATAATATCCATTATCGCGATATCAGGAATCTTTTTAGGCAGTTATATTTCAAAATTTATTGGAAGCAGAAAACTACAGGTTGGTTTTGGCTGGTTTGTTTTATTCATGAGTTTCTATGTAATAGTCAAGGAACTGGTGCAGCTTTAACTTCTTAAATCACGGGGGAAGGCTATTTAAAAAGTTACTATTATATCATCTAAAAAAAATTTACACTTATGACAGTTGAACAAATTTATACGGGATGCCTTGCTCAGGGTGCCTATTATATCCAATCAGAAGGTGAGGCAGTGATCATTGATCCACTGCGGGAAGTGACCCCTTACATTGAGAAAGCGGAAAAAGATGGTGCCAGCATAAAGTATGTTTTGGAAACGCACTTTCATGCGGACTTTGTTTCAGGCCATGTTGACCTGGCGGCGAAAACCGGGGCTAGAATTGTCTACGGTCCTTCTGCAAACCCAAAATTTGACGCCTACATTGCCAAGGATGGCGAAGAATTAAAAGTGGGTAAACTCACCATTAAAGTTTTGCATACGCCCGGGCACACAATGGAGTCAACTACCTATCTTTTGAGGGATGAAAACGGAAAAGACTATGCCATTTTCAGTGGTGATACTTTATTTCTTGGCGATGTTGGCCGTCCTGATCTGGCGCAAAAGGCTAGCCATATCACGCAGGAAGAACTTGCGGGTTTATTATACAAATCTCTGCGAACGAAAATTATGCCCCTTTCCGGAGACGTAATCGTGTATCCGGCACATGGAGCCGGTTCGGCTTGTGGAAAAAACATGATGAAAGAAACCGTCGATACACTTGGGAACCAGAAAGAATTCAATTATGCCCTGCGTGCAAATATGACAAAAGGTGAATTTATCAGAGAAGTGACAGATGGATTACTTCCTCCTCCCTCGTATTTCCCCGAAAACGTGAAGATGAACAAGGAAGGTTATGTAAGCATTGACAAGGTTTTGAAGCAAGGCACTACTGCTTTAACACCTGAAGAATTTGAATTCGCTGCAAATGAAACAGGAGCCATAGTACTGGACACCAGAGCCTCTAAGGATTTTGCAAAAGGGTTCATCCCAAAGGCAATCAACATTGGCATAGATGGAGGGTTTGCTCCTTGGGTAGGTGCACTCTTTCCGGGAGTAAATCACCCTATTCTCATCGTTGCAGATGAAGGCAGAGAAACAGAAGTGGTGACACGGTTGGCAAGGGTGGGTTATGATAACACATTAGGGGTTCTGAAAGGTGGCTTTAAATCCTGGCTTCAGGCTGGAAAAGAGGTTGATGCGGTTGAATCGATTTCTGCAAGGGAGTTTGCAAAACGTTATAAAATTGCCAGACTTTTGGTATTTGATGTTCGCAAAGAAAGTGAATTCATCTCGGAGCATGTGGACCGGGCTGTGAATACTCCTCTTGATTTTCTTAATACTCACCTTTCCGCTATATCCAAAGAAGGAGAAATCTATCTTTATTGTGCGGGCGGTTACCGCTCCATGATCACAGCTTCTATTTTAAAAGCCCGCGGTTGGGAAAATGTTATTGACATCGAAGGTGGTTTTAAGGAACTGGCCGCTACTGATGTACGGAAAACGGAGCAGGTATGCCCCACGACTTCCAAAGAAAAACAAAATCTTTAAGGATTTGCTGTAAGACCTTCAGGCACCTATCATCGGCGGATAAGCCGACCATGAAAAATGAAGGGAAAATATTGTTCCTTTACCAAGAACTTGTTTTGAATTTTAAACATTATTATTAAAAAACCCAACATGTCAAACGTCTTCATAGAAATTAAATAACAAGAAATCATGAGCGAAATATTAATTTTTTTGCAGAAACCCTGGCCCTGGTATATCGCGGGACCACTGATCGGACTAACGGTACCCATATTGCTCATCCTGGGAAACAAATCTTTTGGGATATCCTCCTCCCTCAGGCATATTTGTGCGGCTTGTTTACCAGCCAATATCCCGTTCTTTCAATACGATTGGAAAAAAGAAGTGTGGAACCTGTTCTTTGTGTCAGGGATATTGTTAGGAGGGATCATTTCGGCAGTCTTTCTGGGATCTAATGAACCCATACAAATTCATGAGAATTTAAGAACCGAACTTGCCGGCTATGGGATTACAAATATTTCTTCCCTTGTGCCTGAACAGATCTTTAACTTTCAAAATCTTTTTTCGCTTCAGGGCTTTATCATGATTGTCCTGGGGGGATTTTTAGTTGGTTTTGGAACCCGTTATGCAGGCGGTTGTACGTCCGGTCATGCCATCATGGGTTTATCGAGTCTTCAGTGGCCTTCGCTGGTAGCGACATGCAGTTTTATGGCGGGCGGTTTCATCATGGCCAACTTCATTCTTCCTTATATTTTAAGTCTATAATTATGCCTTTGAAAAACCAACATTCCACGCTTGCACCGAACAAAAAAAATTCATTCGTTCTGCCTGCTGAAAACACCGATTTCGAAGTCCGCTCACTGGATTCGGTTTGCGTAAACGATTCGCAACTGAATCATCCCTGGTGGTATAATTTGAAATATCTGGTGATCGGTATACTCTTTGGAATTGTATTTGTAAAAGCCGAGATCATCTCCTGGTACAGGATTCAGGAGATGTTTCGTTTTCAATCATTCCACATGTATGGTGTTATCGGCTCGGCCGTAGCTGTTGGAATGCTTTCTGTTTGGCTTATTAAAAAATTTAATATTAAGACCATTTACGGAGAACAGATTGAATTCCATTCTAAAAAGTTCAATAAAGGCAATGTATATGGAGGTCTGTTGTTTGGTTTCGGATGGGCAATAACAGGGGCCTGTCCCGGACCTCTGTTTGGGCAAATCGGAACCGGGGCGCTGGTCATTATCATCACGCTTTTGAGCGCAATCGCAGGGACATGGATCTATGGTTTTTTGAGGGAGCGCTTGCCACATTGATTTACTAACTGTGAACAAGGCCTGCCTTTTTTCCTAGAGCCCGTTTTTCTAAATACAGCGAGAATTACCCTTTTGAACAGGTGGACATTTTACCGTTCCATAGGAACAATAAACGCAACAATCGCCGTGTTTTGGTTTCAATAATTTTTTACACTTTACGCACTCATAAAAATACTGACACGCATCGGTGGGCATGGTTTCTTCTTTTTCGTATCCACAATGGGGACACGTTATAACCGATTTTAAGGCTAACACAATATTCATTTTATCTTCTGTAGTGTTCAAAGTGTCGCTTGTATTCCGTTGCCAAACTGAACATTAACATCACCATGCCAAAGTCCATGCTGGCGTTAAGGTCAGTGATCTGGAGTTTTGTTTTTTTTAACCATGGGCTTAAGGCCGGGGGTTAAAAAAGCAAAGATAACCCGGGCTTTAGCCAATAGATTAACTCAGACGCGACCATTTAAAATGCACCCAGCGTACATAACTTTTTCATTTTTTCGACTGCCAATCGTTGACAAGAATGGCGGTCTTAGCCGTAATCAAAGTTTCTTAAAAAAAATCTGGTCGTCCTTTTCCCAAACGGCCAGTATTTTTTTGTCTGGAAATTCATACACTTTCAGCGCCGTACCTTTTCCAACTATTTGCTGTTCTCTGTTTAGTCGTTGCATTATTAAGTCCGTTCCTTTTTCCCAGTATACAAGATCCCCGCTCATGCCAACACTTCTGCCTTCGCCAACTTTCTCCTCTGCCTTCCCCGGTTGTGCATAATAGACCTGGCCTTCACGTTGCCAGGCAGTGTGAATGTTGTTTTTGGAATCGATACTAAGTCCCCCGCCGTCCATTGGGCAACCTTTCAGTTGCCACGTGCCAGTGCCAAGCTTTTGGGCTTCCGTAAATGTTTTGCCGCTATTGGAAGAAGTCACCAGGTACAAGTCCCTGGAACCGTTCAACCAGTTTCGAAACATTATGGAAACGTGTTTATTGTTCACTGAGATGGATGGCTTACAGCATTCACAGACATGGCTTTCAGGCGATTTATAGGCAAACTTGTTTTTCGACCATGATGCCTTGCCATTCAATGAAGAGACACATATATTATTTTGACGATTCTCCCTGAGGTCTAACCATACTGCATAAAAGTTATTTTGGTTGTCTGCGGCAATGCTCATTAAACCTTCGGGGGCGGAAGCCTCCAGGTCATTCACGTTATGGATCTTTTCCCATTTTTGGTTTTCATGCGTCAGCCTGAATGAATGTATGTTGCCCTTTTTATCAATGGCTGTAACTATTGAATAATCCCTGGAACTGGCCAGTTGAGGACCTCTTGTCATGCCCAGGTGCATTTCCCTGAGATCACCTACCAAAACCGGTTTTGAAAAGGTACTGCCTTTATCCATTGAGGTGGAATAGAAGATTCTCTCCTTGTCCCCAAATATTAACCGTACAATGCCTTTTTCATCTACGGTCATCTGGGGTTGTTCACCTGCTGCAAGCATGGTTTGCGCCTTCGCAAAGGGCAACAATGAAGAAAGGAAAAATATAATTGAAATCGAATTGAACTTCATAATCTTAAATTCTTTTTTTTGACTGGTTTTTCAAGTTTTACCTCATCGGCGATCTTATCCACGCGAAGCCCCTGGAAAACAGGGTGTCTCACACTCCCGTCATCCGTTATCTCGGTGTACTTTATATTACAAATTAATGCTGGTTCAACCCAGTTCATATCAGACGTTTCCTTTATCGGCACATCCAATGGTGATGTCTTTCGAACAATCTTTTTGAGTTTAGCATGGAGGTCTTTCAGACTTTTATCCGTGAATCCGGTTCCCACATTGCCCACCGAGATCAAAATACCTTCATTTTTTACAGCAATCATCAGAGAGCCAAAAAACTGACGCGAGCCTTTTGGCTCAGTAAATCCAACAATAATGACCTCCTGGGACTGTACATTTTTAATTTTAAGCCAGTCGGAAGAACGTTTACCAACGGTATACGTACTTTTCTTCCTTTTGGCTATCATCCCTTCAAAATTCATCTTTTGCATCTCTTTAAAGAGCATCTTTCCCTCATCCTCCACGTGATCGCAATATTTAATGACGTTTGATTTAGGCAAAAAATTCCGGAGAATGTCTTTTCTTTCTGTTAAAGGTAAATTGACAAGTGATTTTCCTTCTAATTCAAGACAATCGAAGACATAATATTGAATTATATATTTGTCTTTGTTCTGATAGTTCTGCAGCTTTTGAAAATTCGGTTTACCTGACTCATCAAAAACAACAATTTCCCCATCGATGATTGCATTCTGCTTGATCGAAGTCAGCGCTTCAAATATTTTTGGATAGGCTTTATCAAAAGTTAAGCCATTCCGGGAGTACAACCTGCTATTTTTTTTATTGATCTCTGCAATTGCCCGGTACCCATCCCATTTTATTTCGAATAACCACTCCATACTATCAAAGGCTGGTTGGTCCGTCAATTGGGCTTTCATCGGTTCTATGAAAGAGGCAAGTTTACGACCCCCTTCTATTCGAACATATTTCATCGACGGAAAAGTAATAAAAAACCGTGATATCCGGTGGATTAGGTTTATGGGAGGTTATAAAGTGAATGTTTGGCCTTGCGTCAATTTGATGATTTAATTATTTGTGGATGGTCCTCGAAATATAAATAGTCTGAGGCAAGATCTTTCAAAGATTCATGAACGCCAAAATTAAATGTTAACAAGGTAATGCCTATTTTTTCATTATCCTTTCGGGCAACCGTTAATGCCGGAACGAAATCAATATCGCCGGAAGAAAGTACAATGTGAAAACCTTTGAGCGCATAATAAACCAAATGAGATCCAATGGCGACGTCAACCTGCTTTTGGGCGCCACCTTCCATAGGATACAGATGAACGATAAAGCCTGCCTTTTTCATGGTGAAATAAAACTGATTTAATCCGAAATCTACACCATAGGAATCAACGCTATTAAAAATTATGGGAAGGCATGGGATTTTGAACTTGTTTTCTATAAACTTTTTTGTGGCTATGTAATCTACCTTTCCCCGGCCTTTACTGGCTTTGGTTATATAACCCATATCAATAAGCCAAACAGCATTCATCTTCCTGATTATAATTAAAATCTCCGATTTCAAGGTAATGAATTTGCATTTACTTTTCATTTCCTACTTATTTCCTTGCATTCGAAATGATCAATCACTATAAAGCCTTACACGATGTAAGAAATTGTGTAAAGCTTTCCGGCAATAATATAAGGCCGTAGCAAGACATCATCCGTTTTAAAGTGTAACCGTCTTAGACTCAAGAAACTTTGTTAAAAACAATATCGGTGCTATTGTCCTTCAAAAGGGTGAGTTTATTGATGATTAGGGAAATTATATAAAAGAAAAAGGAATAGGTATAAATCTAAAAGCTATTGCAGGCCGTATCATTATGTCTGATTGTAGGAAGTTGTAAAATAAAGAAACCATGTCAGTAATCAGTAAGATGCCGGTAATAAAAAATAACGGGTTTAGGCGCCAGACCTTTCCTGTGCTTGAAATGACTTGCGCCGCTTGTGCTATCAGCGTTGAGTCCATGCTTAAATCGGCCCCGGGCGTAACAGAGGCGTCGGTTAATTTTGCGAATCAATCCGCTTTCGTTGAATACGATGAAAATTTGACAAAGCCTGGCGACTTGCAAAATGTGGTTCGCTCAATAGGTTATGATCTGATCGTGGATGTGGATGATCCGCAGGCGGCGAAAGAAGTCGCGGAGAAAAAACAGTATCAGGCTATTAAAAAAAGAACTATCGGATCTTCCGTTTTAGCCTTGCCAGTAGTGATTATCGGAATGTTCTTCATGGATATTCCCTATGGTAATTATATCTCGATGGCATTGACTGCCCCTGTGGTTTTTTATTTTGGTAGAAATTTTTTTGGTAATGCATGGAAGCAGGCTAAGTTTGGTAAAGCCAACATGGATACTTTGGTTGCGTTATCTACAGGCATTGCTTTTCTCTTTAGCTCCTTTAATACTTTTTTTCCTGAATTCTGGCACGCACGCGGGCTGCATGCCCATGTCTATTTCGAAGCGGCTGCGGTTGTCATTGCATTTATCAATCTCGGCAAGCTCCTGGAAGAAAAAGCTAAATCAAATACTTCTTCGGCTATAAAAAAGTTGATGAGTTTACAGCCGAAAATTGTAAAAGTTTTGGTTGGAGGTGTAGAAATAGAACTTCCTATTTCTTCCGTTAAACCGGGTGATATAATCATGGTAAAACCTGGAGAAATGATCCCGGTTGATGGTGTTCTGACTTCTGGTTCCTCTTACGTTGATGAGAGTATGATTTCAGGTGAACCCATACCTGTTGCGAAAATAGCAGGCGAGAAAGTTTTTGCGGGTACGATAAACCAAAAGGGAAGCTTTCAGTTTGAAGCTAAAAAAATTGGCGGAGATACCATCCTGGCTCATATCATCAAGATGGTTCAGGAAGCCCAGGGTAGTAAAGCGCCTGTTCAAAAGCAAGTAGATAAAATTGCTGGTGTCTTTGTCCCTGTCGTCATCGGCATTGCGATCCTTACCTTCATCACATGGATGGCACTGGGCGGTAATAATGCTTTTACTCACGCCCTCCTAACCTCCGTTACAGTTTTGGTTATTGCTTGTCCCTGTGCTCTAGGATTAGCGACACCCACGGCCATTATGGTGGGCGTTGGAAAAGGCGCGGAAAATAATATACTGATCAGGGATGCTGAGAGCCTTGAATTAGCGCACAAGGTAAACGTGATTATACTGGATAAAACCGGAACCATTACGGAAGGTAAACCGGTGGTTACCGATCTGGTATGGGAAAGTCTTGGAAAAAATAATATACTTTCTGAAATCCTGCTCGCCATTGAAGCACAATCGGAGCATCCGTTGGCAGAGGCCGTGGTCAACAAATTAAAAGTAGAAACCGTAATGGCCATACCGGTGGATAAATTTGAGAGTATAACAGGTCGTGGTGTTAAGGCAAAAGTTCAGGGCACAGTCTATTTTGTCGGCAACCGGAATCTGATGGAAGAGAATGACATCACCATCAGCAATCATTTCAAAGAAATGACAGTCAGTCTGCAATCGGAGGCAAAAACTGTGATGTTCTTTGCCGACCAGGAAAAAATTTTGGCACTGGTGGCGATAGCTGATAAAATCAAAGCCACTTCTGCTGCAGCCATTCAGGCACTGCATAAAAAAGGTGTAGAGGTTTACATGCTTACCGGGGACAATGAACAAACCGCCAAAGCTGTCTCTGAACAGGTTGGCATAAAACATTTTCAGGCGGAAATGCTTCCTTCGGATAAAGCTGATTTTGTAAAATCTCTCCAGGTTAAAGGGAAAATAGTGGCGATGGTAGGCGATGGGATAAATGACTCGCAAGCATTGGCCCAGGCTGATGTAAGCATAGCCATGGGCAGGGGATCGGATATTGCCATGGATGTTGCCAAGATGACATTAATCACGTCAGACCTTCAACTAATTCCCAAAGCGTTTAACCTTTCCACCAAAACGGTACGAGGAATTCGCCAGAATTTGTTCTGGGCATTCATTTACAACGTCATTGGAATCCCGATTGCTGCTGGAATATTATATCCGGTAAATGGATTTTTGCTGGATCCCATGATTGCCGGCGCGGCCATGGCGTTAAGTTCAGTGAGTGTTGTTGCGAATAGCTTAAGGTTACGGGTAGCCAAAATCTGAGTGTACGTGAATGATTAAATATGATAAAGGATACACGTCAAAGTGTAAAATAAAAGGCGCGAGGGGGGCCTAACTTTGATGAATTATTTTAACCTGTAGGCAAACAATGAAAACAGCAACAAAATTTATTCTTCTGGTGGCAGGAATCACCGCAGCCGCGATTTCTTTTATACCCTCGGTTTCATAGCGCGTATAAAGAGAAATTGACGGTATTCTTATCAACAACACTGGCACCTATGTCGGCGCTGGCCGGTTGGTATGGAATGATATTTATATCATGGTGTTGGAATAAAGGCTCTCTGTTCTGTCATTTTTTTTCGATTTGACGATCTTTATATTTTTAAAATAAACGCGCTCACCGTCGGGTTCAATTATACTTTTTTAAGAAAATGGAAAACGAATTTTGCCCTGGGTGCTCAAGGTACTTTTTATCAGGCAGATGCGAGGCTTGATCCGATATATGGTAACAATCCAAAATCTTTTGAGGTTTATATCCGGATCAGTCCGTGGTTGATGAATATGAATTGAAATTAAATATCATGGAAAGCACTACGGAAAATGAAAATACAAAAAAAGAAACTTACCTCGTGGAGGGTATGAGTTGTTCAGGATGTGAAAGAACTGTCCAAAAAGTAATCACCGGTTTGGAAGGCGTAAAATCGGCGAAAGCTGATGTTACATCCGCTTCGGTTTCAATTGAATACGATCCTACTCATGTGAATATTGAGGCGATAATGGCGGCTGTCAATAAAGTAGGGTATAGAATCACCGGGAAAAAGGGCTGAACGGGGTGCGAAGGCCAGCAACGATCTTTGGCCTGAACGGAAATGGTTGATAAAAGAAAGAACCAACTCTATTGAGTTGGTTCTTTCAACTTGTTACAATTTTCTTTCAATCCAGGATGAATTTGATATTCATTTGCTGATGAAATAATTAATCGGGTTTCATGGTCATTTCTGAACCATCGCCCGCTTTCAGTTTCATCTCATTATTATCCAGTTCAAGTAACGTGAAATTTTCAGAAACATCACTGCCTGTAAATACAAGGCCGAGATTACTTCCTTCTAATTTCCACTGACCTGACATCATTTGATCGCCATCACCCATCTTTACGTTTCCATTGCGCCAGAAGGTGATCGTTTGCCTTTTTTCATTTTTCGTTAACTTGTCTTTGTCGCCGGTCGCATCTGTCTCTTTCTGTGCTTTCCATGTCTTCTCTTCCGTTCCTGCAATTTTTTCTTCGTTAGTCATGGAATCTGACTTGTTGCTGCACCCGGAAAGGGCAAAGAAGAATAGGATTATATATAGCCCGTTTTTCATAAATATATATTTTTAAGGTATTATTATTTTCTGACCCGGAAAAATGAGATTCGGATCTTTTATTGTTGCCTTGTTGGCCTGGTAAATTTTCTGCCAGTCTGCTGCATTTCCGTAAAATTGTTTAGCAATTTTTGAAAGGCTATCACCGCTTTTGATTGTATAATCGCGTGCAGGTGAGTCGGGGCGCGTTACCGGTCTGTTTACATTTTCAGAAGGCTTCCGTTCGACCGGTACTTCTTTTCCTTTTTTAAAAAAATCCATTAATCCCATATAGAGTTGTTTTACGTTTTATCTCAATAATCTTCCGAGCATACCGCCCATACTTTGGTTATTCCTACCACGACTCATTCCTGAAATAATTGAACCCAGTCCGCCGCCTAATCCTCCAAGACCACCACCTAATCCTCTGCTTCTGCCCATACCCATGGGGTTGTTACCTCCCATCATGCCGCCCAATCCACCGCTCGAACCACGACGACCTCCCCCAAGTGTTTTGGCTGCCATTCCCCCTAGAATCATCGGACCGAGAATGCTCAACAACCCTTTGCCAATAGACCCCATATTCATGCCCGCTCCTGAAAACTGATTTTTCATACCCAGGGATTCCATAAATCCGGGCTTCGCCATTTCTTCGGGTTCGGCGGAACTTTCAGAAGCTTTATCTACAAACTGATCCAGCACTGAAAACTGGTCTTTATTAACCCCCAGATATTTCGATACTTTTTCAATATTGTTTTTTTCTTCTTGCGTATAGTTGTCATCCGTTTTAGCAAGCGCTATCAGGTCTGTAACAAGCGAAAATCTGAGCTCGGTTGTTTTGAGCGTATTCAGACATGTCAAAAGATAATCGCCGGTGGTGTCCTTGGCGGCATTCAGCACCGTTGAGGAATCCTGCTCTGATAAACCGGCAGCAGAGGCCATTTCTCCCAGATGTTCAATTTCTTCCTCATCTGCATGGCGATCAGCCGTTGCGAGTGATGCTAGCGCTCCTAAATAAGCGGCCTTCTCTTTAGAAGAATGCCCTGTTAATATCTTTTCTGATTCAATTTCCATAATTGTGTTTTTGAGTCCACCCATGGGAGTTTAAAATCATGCCCTTACTTTTGTGGGGCAAAATTTTCATTTTCCGAACAATGAATATTGGTTTTGTAGTATTTGACGTCAAAACAGTCGCCTGGTTTTTTAAGGCCAAATGAATCATCCTTGTTGAATGCGAGGGATATGATAGCCAGTACGTTAGTTTAGGTAATGCCGCCGAAAAAGAAGATTGCTCCTTACTGGAGGCCGCATCGAACAATGATTTGAATGTGAATGCGATTGATGAAAAAGGCTATCTGATGAGAGAGCGGGATCGTCGTACCCGCACTCCATTTCCTGGTTTTGGAAAAAATAGTTGGAAGCATGACCCTTTTTCAGGTTCGCTTTCCACGTTCACGAAACCATGATGATTCTCCATGGCCTTTTGCACGATAGCCAAACCAATACCGCTGCCTTCGAATTCACCTTTGCCATGCAGTCTTTTAAACAGCTGAAAGATTTTTTCAGCTTGAGATTGTTCAAATCCGATTCCATTATCGCGAATTTCAATGAGGTAAAAGTCGCCGCTGATTTCTTGAAAATTCCTGGTGACTTCTCCCTTGCTTTCAATTTGGATGACTGGTGTGCTCTTCGGGTCCTGAAATTTTATTGCATTGCTAATAAGGTTTTGGAAAATTTGCCTGACCTGGGTTTTATCACCTTTGATGGTAGGAAGAGCGGAAATTTTAATTTGCGCATGAGTTTGACTAATGGACGTTTCAAGATCATTCAAAACTTCGTGAACAATTCCGGATAATGAAACTTTCCCAAATTTTTGCGTAGAATTGGTAACCTGAGAAAATGCGAGAAGGTCATCTATCAACACCTGCATCCGTCTGGCTGTTTTTTGTATCCTTATCAGGTAATCCCTGGCAGCAAATTCAAGTTTATCCCCGTAACGATCATTCAAGAGCTCAGAATAGGTCAAAACCTTTCTTAAAGGCTCATTCAAATCATGAGAGGCAATCTGGGTAAATTCCAGGAGCCGCTCATTCGATATGATTAACTGCTGATTGGATAACTCCAGTTGAACCGCCGTTTTTTTCAAGACGGTAATGTCATTGAAGGAAATGACCAAGGTGTCTTCTCCTGCTTTTGTAACGTAAGAATCATACCAACCGTCAACGCCATCTCCGGCATAATGAATTTCCTGGCGCGTTCCTTTTCCATTTTTTAATATTTTGCAGTTTCTGTCAAATACTCCCGATGCCAGCGTATGGGGAAATAAGGCCAAATAACTTTTGCCAAGAAGTTCATGCTTAGACTTTCGAGACATCTCACAGAAAATGTTGTTTACATAGGTTATTATAAAATCTATTATACGATGCTTGTTGTCGTATACGGCTTTTAATGAATACGACCCGCTAATGGAGGAATTTAGAATATTTTCCAGTAGAAGCGTCTGTTCCTCCTTTTTAACCTTTGCCTTAACCATGAAGCACGATTACGTGAACAATCAGCATGCCGTCCATTTTTTGGCTGCTTCAACAATATAACATTTAATAAGTTCTGAACGACAGCCTGGAAATGCCATTGATTCTATATTCAAGCATCGAAACCCTAATCCAGAAATAATTTTTTAGGCCAAATCTATCCAGTCGAAAACTAGCATCGCAAGCAAATTATTTATTTTTTAGAGAAACCCATTATTGAACCGACATTAAAATATGCATCGGAGCTCAAAATCCTGAATAGACGTTTATTTAATTTTTCCCGGACACGGCGGAACTTGGCTGTAATGCCCCAAAAGGATGTCACTAGAAGAGGCGCGAAAGCGATCCAGGGTCGATTCGCAAGGGCATTTGTGTGAATGCTGCAATGCCTTAAATGAAAGCGTCTGACGTGGTTTTTTAGTAGAAAGCCTATTAATAAGTTACGAATTTTTCTGGGAAAATCCAATTAAAATGACCGCAATCGTATTGGTCCAGCATATGCTTAACACCCGGAAAATTAATCCGTCGTCCTTGCGAAAATCGCACGCCCCGTAGTAAATCTCAATTTTGCCTTTCGCGGATGATCGGACCATTCGACCCGCTGCCTTTCGCGGATCTCGGCAATTAAAGTTTAATTTTATACTTTGCAGAGGCTGGTTTATTTTTCAGCAATATCGCACATGAAGGGATCAGTAATCATTGGAACGGGCAGTTACATACCGGAAATGACCATTCCAAACGCATCTTTTAAAGACCACGAATTTTTCGAAAAGGGCGGAGCAAAGCTATACAAGGGGAATGCAGGTGTGATCGAAAAATTCAAAGAAATTACAGGGATTGGTGAAAGGCGATATGCACGACAGGATCAACAGGCTTCCGACCTGGGTTTTCTCGCAGCCGAAGACGCCTTAAACACCTCCGGAATTGATCGTGAGACGCTGGATTATATTATTGTCGCGCATAACTTTGGGGATGTTTCATACGGTAACAACCGGTCGTCTATGGTACCCTCACTCGCTTCCAGAATTAAAGCGGGTCTGAGGATTAAAAACCCTGACTGTGTTGCTTACGACCTTCCTTTTGGTTGTCCTGGTTGGGTAGAAGGTTTTATACAGGCCAATAGTTTTATCAGGGCAGGGGATGCCAACCGTTGCCTCATCATTGGAAGTGAGACCTTATCGCGGGTAATTGATCCTCATGACAGAGATTCAATGATATATAGTGATGGAAGCGGCGCAGTAATTATTGAACGGGGTGACGGCACGTCAGGGGTGTTAGCTCATAAAACTCAGACCCATGCCTTTGAGCACGCTGAATTGTTGCACATGGGTCATTCTTATTCTGCGTTTACCGATAGAAAGGAAGACCTTTTCATCAAAATGAACGGCAGAAAAGTTTACGAATTTGCCCTGACATATGTACCCTTGGTGATTAAAACTGTGCTTGATAAAGCAGGTGTCGAGATAAAGCAGATCTCCAAAGTGCTCATGCACCAGGCGAATGACAAAATGGACAAAGCGATTCTTGAACGCCTTTTTAAACTGTACGGGTATGATTCAGTACCTGATAATGTTATGCCGATGACGATCAGTTGGTTGGGAAACAGTTCTGTGGCGAGCATACCGACTTTGCTGGATTTAATTTTGAAAGGCCGGTTGCCGGGGCACCAGATTGGCGCAACCGATAAAGTTGTTTTCGCTTCTGTAGGCGCCGGGATGAATATCAACGCTATACTTTATCAATTTTAATCTTTACGATCTGGACATCATTTACCCTATTTGCATTCGATAAAAAAGAAGAGACACGCCTTCAATCTTAGGCTAATCTTAAAGGTATTAGGTGAGCCCCTTTAACTTGACATACTGTTATCTGGCAGGAAAGAAATTGAAACAGTTATTGAGAAAATTAGTCCTGGTTTTGTGTAGCAAAGACCACTTCCTTAAGCCTTTCTATGTGTACCTGAAGGTCCTCCTTTTTTTGACGGTATTCTGAGGAAATTCTTGTTAGCCCACTTTTGCTGTTATCATTTTCCATTTTACTCAGGAGCGTTTTTCGTTCTTCCATTATTCTTAACGCAATCCACAAAGTAGATTCCATTATTTCCATTTGTTTGTGTACCAGGTCCTTTTCTGAATAAGAATGGCCTATATGGCACCGGTAACGGTCAACATTTCCATTTTCTTTATTTATGCTCCACAATCCGCCTCCGCAATCCGGACAGGCATAAATACTGTTTTCGCCTAACCTCCGTACGTTGACATAATCAATCACCACTCTCTCAGCAATCTCTGATTCTATGATCACATCTGCCGGCGCCGGCTTTTCAACCGGGTTGGTTTTAAGTATGTCAGAAACAACGGTGCCCATCTTAAACAGGGGAAGACAATGGGTTACTTCCATATTGTTTAATACTGACAAAGGCATGTCAGGATATTCAGCTTCATTGGGATCCTGCACAATGGTTATCCCACCACTACGCTGAAGCGCAGACATACCGGTGGTACCATCGTCTAACAGTCCGGTTAAAATAATCCCGATTGCTCTTGTATTATAGGCAGCTGCTGCTGAGCGGAACAAGACATCAATGGAAGGACGCCACCTGTTTTCTTCCGGTCCCCGGCCGATTACCACCAGATTTTTTTTTACAAGAAGGTGTTGATTGGGCTGTGAAATATATATATGACCTCGTTCAATTTCAACACCGTGTTTGGCAATAAGACATGTCATTGATGTCTTAGGTTGTAATCGATGAACCAGAAACTCGCTGATACTTGTTCGCGATAAATGCATTACGATAAACACAGCAATGTCCATATCTGCTTTGAAATGAGCAACCAATTCAGACAAGGCGCTTAATCCCCCGGCTGAGGTTCCAATAACTACCACAAATTTAGGCTCTCGCTTTTTCTTTTGCATCGGATTATGTAATTACGAAAATAGGAAAAGAAATCCATTAATGATAATACTATTGTAGCGACCAATTAATTTGCAACTTAATGCAAATGCAATAACACGGAGGTCCTTTAGAAATTAAACTGGATTTAAATCTAAAAGTAACTTTGTGATTCCTTGTGAACTTTGGCTATGGGATTTTAAAGTAACCTACATTGTATGGTATAGTAAAAATGTCATAACAAGTCAGTGTACGAGACGCATTACGGAATTGTCATGAATGCAGCACTTACTTAGCTTGTATATTGTTTTGTAAATTGTAATTTCCAGCAGGTATAATTTTTTCCAGGCTATTATTTCAACCAGGTATTATGAACAACGCCTCATCCAGTTCCGGTAATGTCGCTGACAATGGTTCGGATCATTCTGCGCCCCAACATCAAGGTCAGCCAAAACAAAAAGGATATACGAAGAAAAAAAATCTGGGAGTGGCATTGGTTGGCCTTGGCTCTTACAGCGAAAAACAGTTGGCCCCAGCCTTAAAAGAAACAAAACACTGTGATCTGGTGGGAGTGGTAAGTGGTGATTCCGAAAAACTAAAAAAATGGAGCAGGCAATATAACCTTAAGGAAAAAAATCTTTATGGCTATGACAATTTTGATAACATAAAATCCAACGACGACATTGATATCGTGTATATCGTTTTGCCAAATTCGATGCACGCTGAATTTGTTATCAGGGGCGCTGAGGCTGGTAAACATGTCATATGCGAAAAGCCGATGGCCAATAATATCGAAGACTGCGAACGCATGATTGAAGTTTGCCGGGAGGCTGGCGTTAAACTTTCCATGGGTTATCGTTTACATTTTGATCCGTTTAACCTTGAGATGATGCGGCTTGGTCAGAATAATTTAATGGGCCGTTGTAAACGTATCGTTGCAAAAAATGGCATGGATGTGGTCGACAAAAATCAATGGCGACTAAGCAAGGTTCTCGCCGGCGGCGGTCCCCTTATGGATGTAGGGATTTATTGTGTGCAAGGAGTCTTGTACACACTTGGTGAGCTTCCCACCTCAGTGCATGCAAAATTTCATCCGAAAAAAGATAAAGAAAAATTTGCTACCGTGGAGGAGGGGTTGGAGTGGGAGATGGAATTTCCAGGCGGCGTTAAAGCTTTTTGTGAAACCAGTTACAGCAAAGCTTTTAATATTTTACGGGCCGAAACAGAAAGGGGCTGGTTTGAACTAAACCCGGCTTACGAATACAATGGTTTGAAAGGAGACACCTCAGATGGGCCGATGAAAATTCAGTCGATTAACCAACAAGCGGCCCAGATGGATGATTTTGCACGATGTATTATCACAAATGAGCCAACCCGCTTGCCTGGTGAAATGGGATTGCGCGACATGCACATTTTGCTTTCTATTTATGAATCCGCCATCACTGGACGCAAAATCCCGTTGGAGCTTGGCGCATTCAAGCATCTGATTGAAACCTGACTTTAATTTCCAGGGATCTCATATCCGCATAATAACTGGTGGACAACCTTTCCGGTTCCGCTATGCCAAGCAGTTCAGTTTACCAGAAACCGATGGAGGGAAAAGCTTATACCAAACCAAATAAGTCCATGCGCTGTGAATTTGGCTCTAAAAAAAGCCCCGACTATTAATCGGGGCCTGTCAGATCTCGTTCTTGCTGGTATGATCCAGAAAGCCATAGACTAACCTATATCTTCATAAAAATCTTGTACCGTCAATCGGGCTTTTATACTTCTGTTTTAGAACTGCGGTAATTATTTTTAGTTCCTTCTGGATTGGAATGAGTGAAGCAGGAAAGGCAATTCAGAAATTGCAAAACGGTTTTTTTGGGCTGACTCCCGATTTAACTTCCACGAAAGTTTAAAACACGCGTTTTGACTAAATACTCAGATTCTATAAATTGTATATGCAAGAAAATGTTCCTAATTTATTGTCAAACCATTACAGACCTATCCCAAAACCTAATGAAAAGATTTCTACAGAGCGTGTTGTCGGCCGCCTTATACAGTTTCTTTCTGTTGGCCACAACCCATAATCTTTCGGCACGCCCCGGAAATTCCGGAGTTGCCGACCACAACCTGAAGCCTTTTTTCCAGTCAGCTAACGTGACAGGTAAAGTAATTGATGAGGCCGGCCTGGGGATGCCAGGTATAAACATTATTGTTAAAGGCACTTCTATTGGGACCACCACGGATTCTGAGGGAACGTACAACCTGGGCGTTCCCGGTGATCAATCCGCAGCCACACTCGTATTTTCTTTTATTGGATACACTACTCAGGAGGTAGCCATCAGTAACCGCAGTACCATCAATGTCACCATGACCGCTGATGTTACAGCATTGACCGAAGTGGTAGTGGTGGGGTATGGAACACAGGAAAAGCGGGATGTAACCGCGGCCATTTCTTCCATCAGCGGAGAGGCGCTTTCCAAAATTCCGACCGGCAACGCGATGGACGCCATGAAAGGCCAAATTGCCGGCGTTGATATTCTGCAGACCGGGGGACGACCAGGTCAGGGTTCAACGATCACCATTCGCGGCAGGAGATCACTCACGGCCTCGAATGATCCGCTTTTTGTAGTAGACGGCATACCAATGACTGCTGGCATTTCCTCAATTTCCGATTTTAATCCCGCCGATATTGCTTCTGTAGAAGTATTGAAAGATGCCGCATCTCAGGCCGTTTACGGATCAAGAGGTTCAAACGGTGTGATACTGATAACCACAAAAAGGGGCTCGCCTGGTAAGACGAGTGTTAATTATACAGGTACGTACGGGGTGTCGGAGGCTTACAGGGTTGTTCCCATGATGAATGGAGTGCAGTTTGCGAATTTAAAAAGAGAGGCGAACCGACTTGCTGCCAATGGCCAGTCGGGCAGGGCCGCCTGGGGTGACACGGGTTCAACCATCCCGGCTGATGCAATCGTTTTTAATGATGCAGTAGAATTAAATTCTGTGGTGAACAATCTTTCAACTGACTGGCAGGATTTGATTTATAAACAGGGATCTCAGGTAAACCACCAGATAAGCGTGTCCGGAGCAACGGAAAAGTCTTCGGTGCTGATGGCGTTTAGTTATTTTAAAGAAGATGGTCTTATTGAAGGCAGTGATTTTGGAAGATATACGGCGCGGATCAATGCAGATCATCATATCAGTAAAATATTTAGTGTCGGGATTTCGTCGATTCTTTCGAATTCTACTACAAATTGGGGCTCAGGTTCCGTAATTTCTGAAGCGGTAAATCAAACGCCGCTCGTGTTACCCTATAATGCCAATGGCGAAATTATCTTCCTTCCT
>JBDSIM010000203.1:0-21175 GCA_039917935.1 Cyclobacteriaceae bacterium
ACCGGGATGTGGATGAATTCCTGAAGGGATAAAGGTATTCGCAGTATAGGATTATTCACCGGAGTAATGCTGGACACTCACGGAGGAGGAGTGTACAATGATATTTTATGACTCGAATTTATTTCCCAACTCCAGCAAAGTTCCGGAGCAACAAAAATATATTGTAGGAACGGATTTCAATCCGTTGATGGTTGAAAGAAGGGTGAGATGGATGTATGTTTTCCGTTAAATTTACCTTGGTTAAGCGAAGTTTTTTAGGTATATTAATAGTATACATGCGGACTTGGTTTTGTATCTGCGTAATCGTTTTAAAGGGGATAGGGAGGTGTATCATCTAACAGGGTTGTTCTGCGTTCCAGCCAATTGATGTGCGCGCAGTAGTGGGCCAGACCGTTGGTGACCGTCAGGAACTCTGCCTTCAGGGTAGCGTTGTAAACGGAAGCTTGCGTAAGGGTATCAGGTGAAACAGGTGTCGTCGGAGCTTTGCATTCCACGATCATCCAGGGCTTCGCCTCGCGGTTAAAGACTACGATATCCGTGCGTTTCTGAAGTTGATTATACCGTAATCCTCCTTCTATTTTAATCAATGTTTTAGGATATTTTTTTTCATGAATGAGATAATGAACAAAATGCTGGCGCACCCATTCTTCCGGTGTAAGCACAATGTACTTTTTCCGTATCCCATCAAAAATCCATACTTTGCCTGAAGCTTTTTTTAGTTTGTAATCAAATTCGGGAAGGTTCAGCTTAAACATGGGTTGTCAAAACAAGTAGGTATGAATGCTGTAACAAAAAGTTACCGTTCCACAAAATCGTTTCATCTGGACATAATAGTTGAGCATTCATTTGCGGTGTGTCCTAAATATAAAATTATTAGTCTATGAAAACGAAACAGGAGATTGTTGAAAACTGGCTACCGCGATATACAGGTCAGGCACTCAATCAGTTTGGTGAATATATCTTACTAACAAACTTTGAAAATTATGTGAAGCGGTTTGCTGAGTGGAACAATGTCGCGGTCAACGGGCTGGACCGACCTATGCGGAGCGCCACAGCCAGTGGCATTACCATCATTAATTTTGGAATGGGAAGTCCCAATGCAGCAACAATAATGGATTGTCTGAGTGCTATAAAACCCAAGGCGGCACTCTTTCTGGGAAAGTGCGGAGGCTTAAAACAGAAAAACCACATCGGCGACCTGATACTTCCCATTGCCGCGATTCGGGGTGAAGGAACCTCCAACGATTACTTTCCTCCCGAAGTGCCGGCCCTCCCCGCTTTTGCCCTGCAAAAAGCGATCTCGACCACCATCCGCGACCTGGGTCATGATTACTGGACGGGGACAGTGTACACCACCAACCGGAGGGTCTGGGAGTGGGATGAAGAGTTCAAAGGCTATTTAAGGCGGATCAGAGCGCAGTCGATCGACATGGAAACAGCCACCATTTTTTCCACGGCCTTCTATAACAAAATTCCAACGGGTGCCCTACTGCTGGTGTCCGACCAGCCCATGGTTCCCGAAGGTGTCAAGACCGAAATCAGTGATCTGACAGTAACGCAGAACTTTGTTGAGGTCCATCTGAAGATTGGGATCAATTCCCTGAAGCAACTGATCAATAATGGAATGACGGTGAAGCATCTGAGGTATTGAAGTATTGGATGTGTTAAGGTGTTAAGGTGTTAATGTGTTCGTGTGTGGGGTGTTGAGGTTTCGACCCAGTTTGCCGGACGATACTTTCAACTTTCAACTTTCTGCTTGCCTGAAATGCTTCTGGATTTAATCGAAAGCAGAAAAATCAATCCGATGATGAAGTACACCGCCAGGCCGAGCGCGCTGTAGCGCATGCTGCCGGTAAGCTGATTGATTAGTCCGTAGCTGAAGGTGCCGAATACTATGGAAAGGTTGAAAGTCACATCATAAAAGCTGAAATATGACGCATGGGCGATGGTGTTATTCGGAATAAGCTTTGAATAGGTGGCACGTGATAATGCCTGGATGCCCCCCATTACTAACCCTACGACTACTGCAAGAATGTAAAATTCATATTCTGTGTAAACAAAATACGCCCCCACACAAATGCCGATCCAGATGATAATCATGGTGAGAAGTGAAAATTTATTTCCCCTGGCAATTGACAGTTTAGCGAATACAAACGCGCCTACAGAACCCACGAGTTGAATGATGAGGAAGGTGAGAATTAAGATAGAATCTTCCAGCCGGAGTACATCGGTGCCAAACAGCGCAGAAAGATACATGACTGTCTGCACACCCATGTTGTAAAAAAAATAGGCCGTGAGAAATCTTTTCAGGTCAGGTTGCTCAGCAAGGCTGCCCCAGACCTTTCGTAGTTCCTTGTATCCTTTTGTCCAGATATTTCCCGAAGGCCTCCGCCCGAAAGGATTTTCAGGCAGCGCTTTAAAAGTGATCAGCGCAAAACCGATCCACCAGACGCCAACAAGCAGAAAACAAAACCTGGTAGCATTGCCCTCATTGGAAAAACCAAATGACTGGAAGTTCATGATCATGACGAGACTGATCACCATCATAATGACACTTCCATAATAACCCATCGCATAGCCGCGTGCGCTGGTGGCATCATACCGGTCTCTGGTGACGATTTCAGGAAGGAAGGCATCATAAAAAACCAGGCTTGAGGAATAACCGATGCTGGCAGTAAGAGAACAAAGGATACCCAGCCACAGGAGGCTTATATCCGTAAAAAAGAAAAGGCCCATGCAGGATAGTGCTCCCAGCCAGACGAAAAATTTCATAAATGCCTTTTTGTTTCCGGTGTAATCGGCCACCCCGGAAAGCAAAGGAATAATGACCGCCACGATCAAAAAAGAAAAGGATAATGCATAGGAATACAGATTTGAATTCTGGACTCGGAAGCCCAGGAAGTCCACCATATCATTGCCATTGGTGGTGGTGATGGCTTTGTAATAAACCGGAAAAATCGTGGACGTTACTACGAGTGAGTAGACCGAATTGGCCCAGTCATACATGTACCAGGCGCGAATGGTTTTCGGATTATTCAGGATGGCGGCAGGGTTGGCAACGGTAGACATAAAGGGGTCAAAGAGCAGCAATATAAAATTTAACCGTGACTTCGCTTACAAGGCAAGTCCTATAGCTTGCTGGTTACAAAGTATTGAACGATTTGCAAAGCGTGCAATTTCTTGATTTATTTGTGCCCTTCTTTGACGGAAATTTACTGGAGAGATGTCCGAGTGGTTTAAGGAGCACGCCTGGAAAGTGTGTATACCCCCAAAGGGTATCTAGGGTTCGAATCCCTATCTCTCCGCTTTTTTGAGACCTTGGCTTGTACAGGATTGATTGTTAATGCTTTAGGTACGGTAGGATGGGAGTAAAGGTATAGAGGTATAGAGGTATAAAGGTATAAAGGTATAAAGGTATAGAGGTATAGAGGTATAGAGGTATAAAGGTGTAGAGGTATACAGGTATACGGTCTTAAACTATAATATAAGCCTATAGGGGGACAAATGCACGTTCATACGGATGGGGAACACGAGCCTACCAAACCCTTGAATCGCGCTGAAAAAAACTTGACCCAAAACTATTCGAACCAGTCGGCTTTGCGCGGAAATACCAGGTCATATTCCTGATAATCAAAATTTAAGCAAGTGGTATCAATCGCAAAATTTTCGGCGAGGATGGATATGGTTTTAATTTTCTCTATCGGAATATCCATACAATCGCCACTCTCCAGCATCGATTTTAAAATTTCGTCACCTTGCTTTTTCTTCACTACCACGTGGGGATGGACAACCATTTCTTTTCCGTCATCCAGTTGAATTGAAATCTTCCGGGAAGCAATAATGGCGGGAGTGATTTTTTGAATCGTGGTTTTCATGTGGGGTGGAAAAACACAAGGTAAACCAATTTCCATTGCAAGGAAGCGACAGCAGTTTAAATAGAATACTGGAGGCCAAGGGATGGCAAAAGTTTTTATCAGGAACTCACCCTTCCCAGAAATTGCACGAACCGCAGCGTCCCTGAGACAACAGACACTGCGGAGAAAGTGGGTAAGGCAGGGAAATAGAGTTTTTAAAGGCACGGAAATAACTTCCGCGCCAAATCCCTTTCCGTCGCCAGCTCACTTCTCGCCGGGAAGCCAGTGGTTTTCCCCTGGGGCCTTTTATAATCTATTGATATTAATTAAGCAAGCACGAAATCTCATAACGCGCTTCGGATCTTACATTGATCCATTCGAATTTCTAAGATCCGGGTGGTGGTTTTCTGAACCATTTTGAACAACCTTATAGTTTTCGTTCGATGTCACCTGGTAATGGAAATTAGGCTGAAAATTGTGTAATGGACAATCCATCTCAAATTGAATGACAGTGGATAAATCGGAAAGTGAAAGCAGTGAGTTCCGGGTGGCGTCATAGAAAACAACCCCTGATTCATCGGAAATTTTCAGAACTTTCAAAAAGTTGGGATGCCATAACTGGCCAATCATTCGATAACGGATATTGATTGGAAAGTGACCCTCTAATATCGTAAAAAGAAGCCTCTTGAACTCGTTTACGGACACCAATGATTTAATTTCCTCCATGAGGCAGATTTAGGTATAGATCGTAAAATGATTTTTTAACTGACAAAAACTATGCCCGCTTAAAAATGCTTTATTTGCAATCATCTTTTTAAGGTAATTGCCATAATGGGTAAAATAATACCAATTCTAAAAGGTCTCCCAGGTCCTTTCAATTGAATAAAATTCAATAAAATTAACCCGAATGAAGTTTTAATAAATTCTGCATAACGGTCAGGCTACCGGCATCCAACGCTGAACCGGAAAAGTAGAAAGCAGCATAAAGGCTTTCCTTTAGTTTCTATACAGTCAACTCACCTGCTAAAGGTTCACTCATTAATTCTTTGGATTTTTCACTACCGAATTCACCCAGCAAAATCATCAACTTCGTCACCGCAGCCTCTGTGGTCATGTCGGCTCCTCCGATGACTCCAATCTGTTGTAGCTGTCTACTGGTCTCATATTTTCCCTGAATGACCCGCCCGCCCGGACACTGTGAAATATTTAAAACGAGCAGACCGTCGTCAATGGCATTTTTCAGGTTTTTTAAAAGGTCAGAAGAGGTTGGCGCATTTCCCGAACCATAGGTTTCCAGAATTAATGCCTTCAATTGTGGGGTGTCAAGAATTTGACGTATGGTTATTTCCCCAATACCGGGAAATAATTTAAGGATTGAAATACGGGTATCGACTTTCGATAATACCCGGAGGGAAGTTTGCGACGGGACCGGGCGAATAGCTGAGAAATTATAATCTATTTTAACACCCGCCTTCGCAAGGGGTGGATAATTTCCTGAATCGAAAGCATCAAACTGCATGCTCTCCACTTTTTTTGATCGGTTGCCCCGTAAAAGTTCATAATCGAAATAAATGCATACTTCCGGCACCAAAGCCTTACCATCTTTCTTTGCAGATGCAACCTCTAAGGCCGTAATCAGGTTTTCACGCGCATCCGACCGTGGCTCGCTGATCGGTAACTGCGCACCGGTGAACACCACAGGCTTGCTGAGCCCATTCAACATAAAACTTAATGCGGAGGCTGTGTACGCCATCGTATCCGTTCCATGCAATACCACAAACCCATCATGGGTGTCATACTGTTCTCCAATGATTTTTGCCAGGATTTTCCAGTGCTCTGGTTCAATGTTCGAGGAATCGATGGGCTCGTCAAAAGACATGACAGTTAACCCTAGCGCCAGGTTTTTCAGGGATGGTAATTCGTGCAGAATCGAACTGAAATCGAATGGAATGAGCACACCATGATTATCATACGTCATCCCAAAAGTTCCACCTGTATACAGAATAAGAATATTGGCGCGGGGTTTTTCCGGCGAAGCTGTATTAATGGAAATGGATTTCATAGCAGGTTAACATTTAATATTTAAAACTTCACACCACTGCTGTCCGGTAAAGTATCAATGTCTTGCATTCCGTACCTAGACTTTACTTCAGATCTATGTTCAGTGCTCGTGTGCCAAATAATGTGAAGCTCCGATCGAGGGTTCTTATGGCACACATTTTCAGTCTACATTGGACCCCCGGTTGAAACCTGGTTGAAACCGGGGGTTACAAAGTTTTTTACCCCTAAGGGGTTTCTATGATTTCGACCCATAATCCGTGAACTTGAAAGGTACTTTGAACTTCAAGCAACTTCAAACCTGAAACACCCGGAACCTTAAACTAAACACTTCACACCTGAAATATCCTCATTGCATTTTGCGTGGTGTGCAGTTGTAATTCTTCCTGCGAGACCTTTTTTATTTCCGCCACTTTTGCGGCAATCAGCGGAATATACGCGGGCTCATTGCGTTTTCCACGATGGGGCACAGGCGCAAGGTAGGGGCTATCCGTTTCCAACACGATCCTCTCCATGGGCACGTCGCCTAACACCGTATCCAATCCGCCTTTTTTAAACGTTGAAACCCCTCCTATTCCCACATGAAAATTAAGCTTTGCTATTTTTTCAGCCTGCTCTGCCGAGCCGGAAAAACAATGAAAAATACCCGTCAGTTTTCCATCTTGTAAAGCCTCTAAAAGTTCAATGGTTTCATCGAGGCTTTCGCGGCAATGAATCACCACAGGCAACCCTAATTTCCTCGCCCAATTTACCTGAATAGTAAACGCTTCTTTTTGCTGATCGTAAAATGTCTTGTCCCAATGAAGGTCAGTGCCGATTTCACCTAAAGCCGCAAACTTTCTTTTCGCAAGCCATGCTTCAACAATATACAACTCGCGCTCAAAATCTTTTTTAACAGAACAGGGGTGTAGGCCCATCATGGCATAACACTGGGAATACCGGCTTTCAAGCTCCAGCATGCTATCAATGGAGGTATGGTCTACATTGGGCATGTAAATTTTTTTAACATTATTTTCGGTACTCCGTTGGAGCATATCCGCACGATCCATGTCAAACTCCTTTGCGTAAATGTGGGCGTGTGTATCTATCCAGTAGTCCATAGTGTATCTTAGAGATGATTCCGTCGCAAACCGCAAGCGTCGGGCTGCAGCCATTCCCATAATGTCAATGTGGCGCAATATCGAACACTGCCTTTACATTGAAACATCTTACCTGTAATTATTTATATTTGATGGTTCCCTGATTTGACTGCTTTTAACGTAAAAAAAACAGCGCTTAATGATCACATCCGGGAGCCACAAAAGGAAATGTATAGCGTATCATACAATAAGATCCATCATAAATAAACGTGCATGAATTCAAGACGAAAATTTATCCGGCATTCGGGATCGCTCATGGCAGGAGCAGCCTTGTCACCCTTGATTTTGAACAATCTGAGGGCGGGTGTTTCAGCAAATGACAAAATAAACGTAGCATTGATTGGTTGCAAAGGAATGGGCATGTATAATCTGACGGACCATCTCAAGCAACCTGACATAGTTTGTGGAGCCCTGTGCGATGTTGATGAGAATATATTACAGGAGCGGGCCAAAACCATTGAAGAGCTGACCGGCAAAAAACCCAAACTTCTAAAAGATTACCGGCACGTCATGGATGACAAAGATATTGATGTAGTCATTGTAGGAACCCCTGATCATTGGCATTGCCTTACAACGGTACAGGCATGCGAAGCGGGCAAAGATGTTTACGTGGAAAAACCGCTGGCCAACTCAATAGCCGAGTGCCAGATAATGTTGAAAGCCGCGCGGAAGTACAATCGTGTTGTTCAGGTTGGCCAACAACAAAGGAGCGGGCAGCACTGGCAGGATATTGTAGGCATGGTGCGCTCCTGAAAATTAGGCACGATCAGAAAGATCAAAACCTGGGGTTACTTTAACTATGGAAAGGGAAGCCCGAAAGTACCCGACTCCCCCCCTCCTGCCGGTGTTGATTATAATTTCTGGCTTGGTCCTGCACCTCAACACCCTTTTAATACACATCGTTTCCACGGTAGCTGGCGACATTTTTGGGATCATGGAGGCGGGCTCCTCACTGATTGGGGCGTACACCTACTCGATATACCACTATGGGCAATGGACGTTAAATTTCCAAAATCTGTGACGGCTTCCGGAGGTATTTATGCTTATCCGGAAAATGCTATAGAGACTCCTGACACCCTTAACGTCCTGTATGATTTTGGATCCTTTACGCTGGAATGGGATCATGCCGGAGGAATTTCCAACGGGATATATGGACGAAATTATGGTGTGGCCTTTATTGGCAACAATGGTACGTTAGTCGTAAACCGCGAAGGTTGGGAAGTAATCGCTGAGTCAGAAGACAAGGTGAATAAAATGGAACTCATACCCCTGCAGCCCGCAGATAATGAGGCGCATGAAAAACATGTGAAGAACTTCATTAGCAGTGTAAAATCCCGGCAGGCGCCTATTTGTGAAATAGAATCAGGTCACAACGTAGCCACTGTAGCGCATATGGGTAACATTGCCTATCGCACCGGCAACAAATTATACTGGGATGAATCAAAAGGGAAATTTAAAGACGATGACAAAGCAAATGCTTTATTAAAGCCTCACTACCGCGCACCCTGGAAGTTCCCAACTATTTAACAGGTATTAAACCAAGTATTTCAGAAAAATAATAATCCCCGTAACTACAGCCATAAGAGAGGCGAATAATACCGCCCCTGCGACAACATCTTTTACCTTGCCAGCGAGTGGTTTATGTTCCTTTGTAACCAGGTCAACGAGATTTTCAATGGCTGTGTTGATCATCTCCATGCCCATTACCAATGCTATGGATAGAACGATCAGGCACCATTCGGTCGCTGTAATGGAAAAGTAGAAGCCCGCGCCAATGATCATCAATGCAATGAAGGCCTGAACCTTCAGGTTTCTTTGATCGCGGAATGAAACCACTATTCCATTCAATGCGTAAGTAAAACTTTTAAGAAACGCTTTCATTATTGAAAGACTAAAATTAAGGCAAAAACCGGTTTTCTTCTATGAAAATGTGGGATAAAAAGACTGCTGAAAATTGCTGGTAGTTGGCCATTATTTCTTTTCAGGATATAGGATAGCGCCCTGCCATTCCGCTGCAAGGTGGATAGGGCTGCTTTATGAATTATAAGCTACATAGTTTTTTGAATAGCGCCTTATGATACTGTCTTATTGACTCTATATTTCTTGCAACAACTTCTAATTGGGCTGAATTCATCACAACCTGCTCTCTCAGGTGGCTCCTACAGAGCCGAACGTCACATTCATCGGTCCTTCTATAGACAGGATACTCCTCCGGAGTTGAAAATACAATCCAACTAACCCAGCGCGGTGTAATCGATGAAGATTCAGCTCCAGAGGAGCTTCCTGTCTATAGAAAAATTATCATACGGGAAACAAGGCTCCGCAGGAGCCTCATGAATTCTGGCGCCAACTATTTTTTAGTCCGACAATATTAAAATTCTATCACAACTTCGATTTACAATTTTTACAATACAATTGCATGCATCATAGACATATGGATTAATGTATCTCTTTCATCATGCTTTTAACGCCCACAAATTTATCCAGCACATCCTTTAAATAGTTATTCTTTTCCAGAATGCCGAACCCCGAAAACTTTCGGCTTTGTTCGAGAACTGTTTTTAAAGAGAACTCATCTTGTTTCATAAAAAAGGCAATGCCTTTGTCCATTAATCTTTTGGCTAAATATTCCTGTTCCGTCTGACCAGGGGTTGGAATAAAAACGGCTTTCTTTGCAAGGGCATGCATATCCATAACCGTACTGTAACCGCTCCGGGCAATGATCAGATCTGCAGCCTCTATTGCCTCCTGTAAGGGTCCGGATAAAAGAAAATTAACCACACGCTCGTCTTCCTGTACTGAAGTCGCTGAAGGCAATCCTCTTATTGCAAGATACTTCAAGGAAGACGCCTGCAATTGCGGCACAACGATTTTTTCCAATACACTGCGTTGGGGTTCAGGGCCAGAAAATATCGCTATAACATCATATTTTTTTTCCAATTTATTGAATGTCGTAAACCGGGACAATGGTCCAATGAAGTGCTTGTGAACATCCTCGCTAAAACTATCAGAAGATATTAATTTTCCTGCCAATGAATGATCTCCAGGGAAATCAGGGATCCAACAGGCGTCGAAATTTTTCATCATCCGCTTATTCGCCCTGCGAACAAAATGCTTCATCCATCCGAACCGTTTCGGCATCAGGATATTGCTCTGATGGGTAATAAACATCGAGGGTATTCGCGATGACCAACAACCATAACGGTTATCTGAGATCAAAAGATTGATGCCCTTCTCTCTGATGATTGTGTCAACAACTTTGTGTTCGGAAGCAATCGCCCTTAGAAACCGGGGAAGTTGAAATACCATAGACCAGACCATTGATCCATTGAGCGGATAGCGTGGTGAATAACCGGGAAGGTTAACGTACGAAAGACCTGGAAACTCCTGTCTGAGCAGTGCAAGTGAATCTCCCGTTCCGCCAAGAACTACTTCGCAGTTTCTTTCCTGACATTCACGAATGACAGGTATACAACGCGTGGCGTGGCCCAGCCCCCAGTCCAATGGTGTGATGAAAACCCTCATGAAAAGCTGAAAGCTGAAAGCTGAAAGGAAAGTTGTTTTTTGACTTTTGAATTTTCCATTCGCTATTCCTTTAAATTGCCTTAAATGTGTATCCTTTATCGCGGTAAAAATCGATCAAGCGGGGCAGGGCATACTTCATATTTTTCTCGGATTTATAGCTATCGTGAAAAACGATAATCGAACCGGGTCTGCATGCGTTCAGTGTTCCCTTCAAACATTCTTCGGGCGAAAGACCCCGATCATAATCCTGTGAGAGTACATCCCACATGATAATGTGATAGGCACTTAAAGCTTTGATTTCTTTCCTTGTGATCCGTCCGTAGGGAGGCCTGAATAGGTGGCATTTCTGTTTGTATCCAGCTGCGCTGATGATTTCCTGGAATTCGTGCACATTCTCTACGTAATCCTCCGTGGTGGTTTTCCATCCATTCAGATGATTTACGGTATGATTTCCGACGGTGTGGCCATCGTTTATTATCCGGGTAAAAACCGACGGATATTTTCGGATATTATCACCGATACAAAAAAAAGTTGCTTTGACAGATGACTGAGAAAGCTGGTCCAGAACAAAGTCAGTGGGACCTGAAACAGGCCCATCATCAAAGGTCAGGTAAAGTTCTTTTTTTTCGGTTCCAATTCTCCAGGTAAGGGAAGAATACAGGAACGGGAGAAAAAAAGGTGTCTGATGTGGGATCATCCTACCCGGCAGGAAAGAATGGTAATATCGTCGTGGTATCCTTTTCTACCTTTAAATGTATCCAGGGAAACAATAATATCCTGATGAATGGTTTTCAAATCTTTCGTGTAGGTTTGATCCTGTTTAAAGTAATCAATCAGGGTCTCCACGCCGTATTCTGTCCCTTCTTCATTCACGGTTTCCGTCAGCCCGTCAGTATAACAGAATAGCAGGAACTCATCAAGGCCGGTAATAAAACCTTCATTCAGAAAAGGCAACGGGTGCATGGCACCTAGCACGGTAGATCCATCTTCCAATAATCGGAGGCCCGAACGCTTATCCCACAACAACGGAGGATTGTGGCCCGCGTTCACATATACCATGGTTTTTAGTCTGAGGTCATAGATGGCTGCGAAACAGGTAATAAATTTTTCCCCCTTCGTATTTTCAAGAACCTGAAAATTAAGCGCTTCAATGATATCCGTCAAGTTGGGTGTTTGCCTTAAGAGCGTTCGGAGGGATGCCTGGAAGTTGGACATCATCAAGGCCGCGGCTATCCCTTTTCCACTGACGTCGGCAATACAAATAAGAAACTGATTTTTGTTAATAGGAATGTAATCATAATAGTCACCCCCGACAATATCATGCGGCAGATAGCTGGCTTCGACCTTAAGAATATCCGTGTTGGGCAGTGTTTCAGGAAAGAGAAACTGTTGCACGTCACTGGCAATTTCGAGTTCTTTCCTGAAAGCTTCCTGAGCTAACTGCTTTTTTGCCATTTTTTTATTTTCAATAGCAACAATGATGATGTTGCTCAGCGCCTGAATAAAGCGGATGCCATCTTCATTTTCATATCGCGGATCATTTCTATCCAGTCCACCCACAAATACCAGTGCGAGGGTGTCGCTTTTATGCGTCACGGGGATGACAATATCAAATTCGGTGAACTCGCAGGCATCAAATTCCTTAAGGTGTGTTATGTCCTGAATGGTCTTAAACGCAGGCAATAACGTTACTTTATGAAACTGGTGATCTGTGCCAAAACTCGCTTTGCAATTCCACTCATCATCCAGCACAAACAGCGCGAGTTTTTTGATATTCAGATTCGAACGCAAAGTGAAGTTATATATCTTGTAAAGCGATTCGGCGGGGAGGTTGCTATTAATAGCTTGCGTAATTTCTAATAACGCATTGAGCTCAAGCTCCTTTATTTCGAATTGTTTTTTAAGGTCTATTACAGGCATACTTTTCTTAAAGCAAAGGTAGAAATTTAACAAAAAGAGAGGAAACGATTTCCAAACTCCCGGTATAATCATCTTACGGGATGATGTCAAGGTTTAAAGATACGGTTCTTCCATTGAAATGGCACGAAGAACGAGCTGGTAGCGATGGCCAGGACATACAGTGGATAAATTACCTGTAAGGCGAAGAATGCCAGCCAGTTCCATCGTGTTTGCATAAATCTGCACACCTGTAAAAGAAACGCCGCTTCAAGAATCATTTTAATCGAAAGAATAAACAGCGACTGAATGTCCATAGAGGTAAACACAAAAATCCAATTAATCAAAAAAGAGGTTTGTATCAGTACGACAATCACCGCCAGTACTTTTGGAAAAAGAAATTTATTAAAACGCCACTTGGACGCCCAACGGATACGCTGGTGAAAAAATCCTTCCAGCGAAGATTTGGGTTTAGTAACGACTACCGCATTCGGGTGGTTTAAGAAGCGAACGCTGTGGGGATATCGTTTCCGGATTTTCATCATTAGAAATTCATCGTCACCAGACGGAATCGAAAGGTTATCCTGATACCCTTTTACCTCCAGAAACACACTTTTGCGAAAGGCAAGGTTCGCACCATTGCACATCGTGGGAGCTCCGAGGGCAGCCGTGGCCGCCCCTGTACCGATCAAGCTCGAGAACTCCATGACCTGGAGGTCAGCGAAGAAGGCGTTATCTCCCGCCATTCCTACCCCCCCGAAAATCATCATGATATTTTTATCGCGGAACTGCTCATGGATCTGTTTCAACCATTCCCTGGATACCGAACAATCCGCATCAGTGGTAACGATGATCGAACCTTTGGCTATCTGAACTCCCGTGCTGATGGCGGCTTTTTTTCCCGTGCCTTTATTGTTTATGATACGGAGGTGCTTCATCTCAAACCTACTCAGAATCCAAAGGGTTTCATCCTCAGAATGGTCGTTCACCACGATAATCTCATATCGGGAGTAGTCCTGCATGGAAAGATCTGTTAACAGTTTCCCAATGGTTGATTCTTCATTTCTGACGGCAATGATAACAGACACCATTAGTTCTTTGCCGTGTGTCGGTTCTTTCTGGCCCTGCATAGCGCGCTGCCATCCGACTAAAAGAACAATCAATATCAGAAAGTATAAAATGAAAATACAGGTTAATAGCACCATCAAATGTTATTTCAATAATCATTAAACGCTGCCTATCTTGTCAGCGTGGGAAAAATCCTAAAAGAAAAAATTATCCTTGGCCTTGATCCGGGTACCAACATCATGGGATACGGCATCATTTGCATTAAGGGGACAACCCTAAGTTTGCTTCAATATGGGGTAATTCATCTAAATAAATATGCCGGTCATGAACTTAAGTTAAAAAAGATATTTGAAAGGGTGTTAAACCTGCTCGATGAATATCACCCGGACGAAGTGGCCCTGGAAGCGCCGTTTTTTGGCAAAAATGTCCAGTCGATGTTAAAATTAGGCCGGGCCCAGGGAGTAGCGATGTCAGCGGCATTATACCGCTCCATTCCGATAATCGAATATGCACCAAAAAAGGTTAAGCAATCCGTTACCGGAAATGGAAATGCCTCCAAGGAGCAGGTAGCCAGAATGCTGATGACATTGCTTGCTATTAAAGAGTTACCGAAGTTGCTCGATGCGACGGATGCCCTGGCGGTAGCGGTATGTCATTATTATCAAAATGGGGCGTTGAAAAGTAAAAGCAAAACCTGGGCATCGTTTCTAAAAGATAATCCCCAAAAAATTAAACCTGTACCTAAGTAAATAAATTGATTTGGCAAGTTTAAGGGGATCTATGCGATTTTAAGGCGAGTTAGATTATTCTGATAATCGTTCCCTCCTGCCTGTTCTTCCATCCAGAGGAGTCAAAGTATAAAAATTTAGCGCATTTCGCATTATTTCCCAAATTTACAAACGCTGTTTACCTTGCAGGAACAGTGCTTATGAATCTCTACCAAAAACTTCAGAAAAAACTTCAGGACGTGTACTACACCAGCCTGCCCGTTTTATTACCCCAATCGCGTTTAAAAGTCGAGTGTCCCTTTTGCGGCTGGAGGGGAGAATCCTTTCTACCCAATGGTGTCGAGGTCAGACCAAACGCGCGATGCCCGAAATGTAATTCCCTGGAAAGACATCGCCTGTATTACCTGTATTTGAAAAATGTTATCCCTGCCGGCGGAAAATTAAAGGTACTGCATTTTGCACCGGAAAAAATTCTCACCAGGCTATTCACCTCCTATCAAAATATTGATTATTTAAGTGCCGATATAGATCCTTCGAAGGCGATGGTCCGGGAGGATATCACACGGATATCCCGACAGGATAATTCCTTTGATATTATTTTTTGTAGCCACGTTCTGGAACATATTCCGGATGATCGTCTGGCGATGAGAGAACTATATCGTGTTCTAAAACCCAGCGGGTTCGCCATCTTACAGGTTCCGATTAAAGACATCTTTCATGGCCGCGTGATTGAGCAAACCTATGAAGATTTTAGTATTACGACTCCGGAAGGAAGGGAAAAGGCTTTTGGTCAAAACGACCATGTCAGAGTTTACGGACGGGATTTTAAAGACAGGATTGCCAGCGTAGGATTTCATGTCAGGGAAGAAAAGTTTGTCGAGTCCCTGCCAAGAGAATTGGTGAACAAGTACGCGTTGCTGCCTTCGCTTCCTCCCGTCATGGAAACGGAAGGATGGATCTATTACTGTACGAAATGAAAATTTGTTGAGGAGTAACGAAAGCAATCCGAATGCGACAACGACAAAGCACGTTGAAGATATTTTACATCCGTGTCCCAGACAATCCGGGCCCGCGGGGGCTTGCTATCAATCTTTTTTGTTAAGGTTGGCGTACAATTCAAGCAAGACCCTGCTTTCATGTTCCCAATTGTACCGATTAAAGATCAGGGCCTGGCCACGTTCTCCCATTTCTTTCGCTTTTTTGGTATTAGTGAATATCCATTTAATAGCGTTGGAAATTTCGTTGTGGTCAAGTGGATTCACCAGAATACCACACTGCGCCTCATTAATAAAAGAAGCTGATTCACCTTCCCTCGAAGCAATTACCGGAAGCCCGGCTGCCATAAACTCAAACATTTTTACAGGATAGTTGGTCTTATACCTCTCAATGGGATGAGGGATTATGATGCCGGCCCTGGATTGAAAAAGCAATTCAATGAGCTTTGGATAAGAAACCCACCCCACGAAATTCACAGGGTAGTTGGGGATGACTTCCGGAGCCAGAGAAGGCGGCGCAAACTGACCACCCAATAAAAAATATACGTCCACTTCTTTTGTGGCGATGGTAAACCCTTCCAGCATTTCGAACAATCCACGTACCTTGCTCAGCACACCAACGTGAATCAGGGTCTTTTCTCTTTCTCCGTAAGGGATATTTACTGATGGAACAAAAGATTTCTTTATCGGAAAATTTCTTAACAGGAATGTTTTTTTGGTGGGAAAATATTTAGCCATTACCGGTTCAGCCACAATAATGGCATCAAAACACCAGCCACACAATTTTTCCAATGCAAAATAAAATGCCGCGTATGGTCCTTTGAGGATCTTCGGCAACCAATGCTGATAACGGATTTGCAAAGGCGTATCCTCATGCGCATCATAAATAACTTTTCTTCCCAAAATTTTTAAAACAAGTCCGGTCAGTAAAATATCAGAATCATGCAGGTGAAAGATGGCATGAGCCGGTTGTCGAAGGGCTTTCTTTAAAATGTTGATGGGATTGACTACCAACTTCCTCCATCCTTTTTTATTCAGCGGAACGGCGATAATAAAGACACCTTCACGCTCCTCATCTTTTTCGTGCGGTACAATAATTGATACCGAAAAGCCTGCATCGACAAGTGTTCTCGCTTCCTTATGAAAAATCCGGGTATCAAAAGGCACATGCCCATTGGCTAACATGACTATACGGATTTGAGCGACTTTATGCATAATATTCACAACCTATGTCTTATTCCTCTGCAAAATAGGATTACTTTGTCGGCGAAATTCAAAGGGATTTTCAGAGCGTCCATTATATGAAAAATATTGATCAGTGGCATCCCTCCAAGTTTATTTATAAAAACGGCAAGTTAACGGGTTCCCGGAATCCGTCCGAATTACAAATCCCCTCCAGACTCATGGCCGATATTGTAGCCCAACATTATCAGCAATATCTGCCTCTATATGCACGCGGAGATCTCATCGATCTCGGGTGTGGTAAGGTTCCGTTGTATCAGGTGTATAAAGATCATATAATCAATAATGTCTGTGTTGACTGGGAAAACACCTTTCACAAAAACCCCTTCATCGACCAAAGTTGCAATTTAAATGAACGGCTTCCCTTCCGGAATCAGCAGTTTGATACCATTCTGCTTTCAGACGTTCTCGAACACATTGCGGAGCCTGGGAAATTATGGCTCGAAATGGCCAGGATACTAAAACCCGGGGGGAAACTTATTCTCAATGTCCCATTTTATTATAAGATTCACGAAATGCCTCATGATTATTACCGATATACAGAATTTGCCCTACGCCGTTTTGCCGAAAATTCAGGCTTTAGCATTGTCTTGTTAAAATCTATGGGAGGAATACCGGAGATCATGACTGACCTCAGCGCAAAAATGATAGTAAATCTACCGTTGTTAGGGAAGGTATCCGCAAAGGCCATTCAAAAGTTCTGCCAGCTGTTACTGAAAACTAAGGTGGTCAACAGGCTGTCTAAAAAAACAAGTGTCCACTACCCGGTGGGTTATTTTATGGTTGCAGAAAAAACCTTCTCACCATCTTAACCAAATAAATCACGGTATACTTTCAGTAAGGTTTCATGAGATAAGATAGTCTGTACAGCTGACTTGTTGTCTTCAGACCCCTTTAAATCTTTGTTTTTCATTTCCGCGAAAGGGTACCACTTTAATCCGTTTTTATCTAACTCCGGAAGGGAAATATTTTTTTCATTCATAAAAACCTTTTTTCCAAGATACATCATCATCAATATGTTGCCGTAACCCTGGGGCCGGATGTTGTTCATGATCAAACCATCAGCGCCACTAAGGAATTCAAAGTACTCATTGAAATTCATATATCGGTCAACAAATTCGATCTCACCTCCTTTATAGAATTCAGAATATTTTTTTAGGAAACGAGCGTATGCAGTATCTCCGTAAGATACAGGAATATAGATTTTTGATTTTATCTTATTCTCCTCCATCCATTGCAATGCGTCCAGATGATTCAATTCGGCAGTAGATGAATTGCCAAGAATATATTTTGGGGGATCGTTTATAACATGGGTTTTCCCCTCTATCACTTTATCCAAAGCCTGATAAGGCATTTGATTTTCGTAAAAGAAAAATTGATGTGTCGCCCTTAAGGAAAGGTGATCGATGGCGAATTTGTATTCACTGCTCATCCACGTAAGCACGTGTTTTACTTTTGCATAGGCTTTATTCCGGTAGACATCATGTAAAATTGCAACCTTAGCCCGATACGCGAAATCCTGAAACGTAAACCTCCTTTTAATATATTCTGTTAAAGTGAGTTTTTCATAAAGATGGGCATGAACAGAAGGCAGATTATAAAGGTCGGCACCCCAGACCATCCAGTTGAGTTCTTTAAAATGATGGTTCGCTACCCAGCGGTATAATAAGGGAGTAAACTGATGAATATAAACCCTCTCATATTGTTGCGTGTCACCGGTGTGGTTCCTGAATGCGGAAGAATATAGCTTCGCAAAAGGAACCTTATATTGAATGTACTGAAGCTTTTTTTTATTCGATCTAACAACAATTTTGTTGTTTTCTAAAAGACCTAGCTCCTTTAGATTATCGCAAAACTTATTGATAAATACATTATCCGGAACGATATGCAGATTCATCCGTGTCTGTGGTTTCACATTTTCAGTGGCGGGAGGTTCTTTTTCACCGCGGCAGGGATACCCACCACCATGGAATTATCCGGAATATCTTTTGTGACCACGGCACCTGCGCCAACGATCACATTCCTTCCGACCCTGACTTTGGGAAGGATGACAGCATTCGAACCCAGAAAAGAAAAATCACCAATCGAACAGTTTCCGGTGATATTGACCCCCGGCGACACTTCAACAAATTCACCGAGAATAGTATCGTGAGAAATAGTCGCATTCGGGTTTACCAGACAACCTCTCCCTAGCTTGACGCTGCTTGTTATCACCACACCTGGCAGAATACAGCAACCGGGCCCTATGGTGGTACCAAACTGTGCGATATCTGCCTTGGGGCTGATGACAGAACTCAGTATGCCTCCAATCTCTGCAAACTGCAGATATAATGTGTGCCTTAAAACGGGATTGCCTAAGCCCAAACAAAAAGCTGGATCCGACAGGTTTTTGAAAACTATTTGTGCTTCTTTAAGCGACCTAATGACAGGAAATCTATCGAATAAGTGAGGGTGCATTTCCCTGGAGACATTGTCAAAAAAATAAAGATTGGAAAGGGCGTTCTGCAGAAAAAATATTTCCAGCAGTTCCTTCGCCAAGCCTTTCGCGCCCGCAACAATCATATTAATTATTTTGAACGCGTAACATCAATCGACAGATCATATCAATTTCTTCTTTGGTGAGGGTGTCATAAAGTGGCAGGCAAAGTGCCCGGGAAGCAACGGAATCCGCGACAGGACAATTTTCTGACTTGACTACATAGGGTAAATTTTCGAGGGACGGATAAAAATAGCGGCGCGGGTAGATCCAGTTCTGGGAAAGCACATCCACGACTTTTTTCAATAACGCTTCCTCCTGAAAGATTAAAGGATAATAGGCATAGTTGTAGGTTGTATCGCGCGAAACCTCGGGTTTTTTGGCCCTGAAATTCTTTAGGAAAGCGTCATAAAAAGAACACAACTGCTTTCTTTTTTCAATAATTTCAGAAACATATTTTAAATTCACCAGCCCCATGGCGGCATGAAATTCTGAATTTTTTCCATTGATCCCCAGCTGTGCAAACTGGTCTGGGCCATCATGACCAAAATTCCGAAGGTAAGCCATGCTTTTTAGCAATTCAGGGTCCTGGGTAGTCACTGATCCCCCTTCAACAGTATGGTAAAGTTTTGTCGCATGGAAACTACAGGTGCTGATGTCTCCGTAGTCGAGCACGGATTTATTTTTCCATTTTACGCCGAAAGCATGCGCGCCATCGTAGATCACCTTGAGACTTTTTCTTTTTGCTATATCAGCGATCATCTCCATATCACATGGATTACCGTAAACATGCGTGGCCAGTATCGCAGAAGTTGCCGGGGTAATAGCATCTTCAATCTTCTGAGGATCCAGGTTGCAGGTCTTAGCATCGATATCGACAAAAACAGGCTCACATCCCTCCCAGACCAAACTGCTGGTAGTGGCCACATAAGAAAACGGGGTGGTAATAATTTTGCCCTTCAAACCGAGTGCCTTAATAGCCAGCTGGATGGCAATGGTGCCATTCGTAACAAACAAGAGATGTTTGACGTCCAGGTGCTCCTTAAGTTTTAACTCAAGCTCATTAACAAGGGGCCCATTGTTGGTAAGCCAATTGCGCTTCCAGATATCACGAACATAACGTTCATACTCTTCAATGGGTGGTAAAAATGGTTTCGTAACGGGGATCATTTAAATAATTGACGAAATTAAGATATTTATCACATTATCAGGTATAAATCTTATTCCTGCCGGAGCAGATTGAAAGGATCAATTAGTTTGATTTCATTCCTGTAAACCCACCATAGAAGGGTTACGCACGTCAATACATAAAACGAATGGATCACGTTCGGCATCGTACTCCCTAACAATGGTTCTAATACCAGGATCATGATGAAAATAACTACCGGCACCAGCACAATTTTAAATACATTATATTGAAAGTTGAATTTTTGCCTGACATTGTAGTTCAGCAAAATGATTTCCAATACCGCACTAGCCAAAGAAGCTGCGATGACGCCATAAACGCCAAATTTATTGACAAGAATTAATATTAAACAGATCTTTACTACAGAAATGACGAAGTAAATTGCAGGCAATGGTCTGGTATATTTTAATATCCCATAAGGTGCAGAATAAAACAGGCGCATGGCACGGAAGATGTAGATAACCGCTATGTACGGAAAATATTGAATGGATTGCCGATAGCCAGGGTCGTTGACAAACAAGTCAACTGCCCACGGAAAAATAAGTATACAAAGGCATATTAATAGTAAGGTAACAGAAGTAAATCCGTGATAGTATCGGTTGATCTCGGGGGAAGAACCCTTGCTCGCCTGCGCCATAACTTTACTCACTACTTTAGGATAAAAAGAAGTGTGCAATCCGTTTATGAGAAATTCAATGACGAGTAAACATTTCAATGCAAAATCATACACCCCAATTTCGGAAAGGGTAAGAAAAAAAATCATGATGATCCGATCAAAGTAATTGATAACCCATTGAAGCAGTTGATAAAGGAAAGTATAAAAATTAAAGGAAAACGAAGTCTTCAGCAAAGGATAATTGAAATGTATCCCAAATTCCCGGAATATTCTCCACAATACCCATCCTCCCGAAACAATGGCAGACACTAACCTGCCGCCTATTGGACCGATTAAAGAATTGGGATACAACCACAGTCCGATCAAAGTAAACACGGCAATTAATGAAAAAG
>JBDSIM010000204.1:0-6722 GCA_039917935.1 Cyclobacteriaceae bacterium
AAGAAGGGCGAGCATCTTGACAAGTACGGTAATCCGATGGAGGAATTGATTACAGAGATACAAAGTTCGAAGGATGAAATCAGGCCTGAGAGCGAAAAGCAAAAACAGCAAATCGAAATCATCAATCAGTTCATCCGGATTCAACCGTCCATCTCAAATGCCAAAGACCGCGCGCCATCCCCTATTGGCGATTTGAATCCTGTAAAGCCGGGAGAATTTGGAGACCATATTGTTTCAGAAACGCTTGTTGAAATCTTAATCAAGCAGGGAAAAAAAGACAGAGCGATCGAAGTCTTAAAGAAACTGATTTGGAAATATCCCCAAAAAAAGGCTTACTTTGCGTCCCAAATTGAAGATTTGAAAAAGTAAGTTATGTACACGCTCATCATCGGATTTATCATTTTTTTCGCCATCCTTTTAGTGTTGGTCATCCTTGCCCAAAATTCCAAAGGCGGCGGTTTGACAAGCCAGTTCGGGGGATCTTCCGCCAGTAACATTATTGGTGTTAAAAAGACTGGCGATCTGTTGGAGAAGCTGACGTGGAGTTTTATCATCGCGATTATGGTGCTTTCGTTAACCACCACATTAATTACTCCCAATACCGCTACCCCGACCAATGACATTCTGGACAGGGCTGGCGAACAGGCTCCTGCTACTCAGACACCCAATTTAGATTTAGGAACACCTGCTGAAACGGTCCCGGCTGATTCAGGTCAATAAAAACACTTAAACCACAAAGCCCCGGACCAAAAATCGGGGGCTTCTTATTTGTAAAATCCTTACCATTTTCGTATATTAATAGATCGACCAGCCTTTTCCGAAAGGGCCATTTTCAGGCCGCTTGCGAGATGTGTTTCACGAATAATCTCTTCGCCACCGGCATCAGGGTCTCACTAAAAGGAAATTTGATCTTCGAAATTAATAAGAATGCTGCGGGATTCGGCAGATCCTTATAACGTTTGATCAGGTCCAGTTTAATTCGCTCATAGGGATACAGATGATTTTTATCGATTACCTCCAAAAACTGGGTATTCAAGCTCCGGAGCTGTTCCTTGCTGTCTTCAAAAATGCTAACCTGGTAACGATAAATGTTGGTTTCCTTTTCAGGTGGCATGGTAACAAAAAGATAGCCCTCGTTGGCATACAGGGGAGTTACTCCAATGGGTGAAATCTCACATTGCGATTGTACATACTCATATATCACAGTGCCCTGCTGCAGAGATTCCTTTATCTGAGGGATGGCAAATTCAATGATCGCATCGAGCTCGTTCATAATGGCGTCATCCTCGACTAATTCGCGATAGCGGAGCTCCAGGTTTTTGATTTCTTCGGGAGATATTTCCTTCGGAAAGGATTCGCGTATCAGGGTTTTCGTCTCCTTTACCGACATGAGGTTCCGATAATGAAAAACAAGGTCGGCGAGATAGGGATACAATTCGACTTTACTAAAAGATTTCCTGGCCGTTTGCAAATACGCCAGCAGCAAATATTTTTTGTATTCGAAATCAATTAAACCCTGGGTTAGCCAATCTTTTGACAATTTCTCCATATGCACACAATTTCTTAATCAAAATATACCAGTTATTCTGTTTCCAGACAAACTGCCCCTTAAAATTCAGCTGATCGGACAACATTTTAGCGACAGTTTGTTAGTCGAAACTCTGACATCATGCCATAATGCCGTGTAAAAACTATGCCGGTTCGTACCAAATGTGAGGTAAAGCTGTCATTTTTAGAAAAATTGTCCGTAATTCGCATCTCTTTTCGCCTTGGCATCATTGATGATCAATCGGGGCTGGCGAAAACCATGTGTTCAACCTAAAAACAATCGATAGAATATGGCAAAAATCAATTTCAAACCAAATGAGGACCGGGTATTAGTGGAACCCGCTGAAGCTGAGACAAAAACAGCGTCAGGAATTATTATCCCTGACACAGCTAAGGAAAAGCCCCAGAAAGGCATTATCATCGCCGTTGGTGAGGGAATAAAGGACAAACCTGTCACGGTAAAAGTTGGCGACAACGTACTTTATGGAAAGTACGCCGGTACCGAGATCACTATTGAAGGTAAGGAGTACCTTATCATGCGCAATTCTGACATTTTCGGAATTATTTAATAAATCATTCAAAATTTAAAAAAATTATGGCTAAAGAAATAACATTTGATACCACCGCGAGAGATAAGATAAAAAAGGGTGTTGACAAACTTGCAAACGCAGTAAAGGTTACCCTGGGTCCTAAAGGTCGCAATGTGATCATTGACAAGAAATTCGGTGCACCTACGGTAACAAAAGATGGTGTAACGGTAGCAAAAGAAATCGAATTAAAAGATCCTATCGAAAACATGGGAGCGCAACTTGTGAAAGAGGTTGCTTCCAAAACCGCTGATGCGGCTGGTGATGGTACTACCACGGCAACAGTATTGGCGCAGTCTATCTACTCGCACGGAATAAAGAACGTAGCTGCTGGCGCAAATCCTATGGATTTGAAACGCGGTATCGACAAGGCTGTTGATGCCGTTGTAGAGCATCTTAAGAAGCAGTCAAGAAAACTGAAAGACTCCGCAGAGATCGCACAAGTAGCGACCATTTCATCCAACAGTGATGAAACTATTGGAAAAATGATTGCCGATGCGATGGATAAAGTTGGAAAAGATGGTGTGATCACCGTTGAAGAAGCCAAAGGAACAGAGACTGAAGTGAAAACTGTAGAAGGTATGCAGTTTGACCGCGGTTACCTCTCTCCTTACTTTGTAACCAACACCGAAAAAATGGAAGCTGATCTTGAGCAACCATACGTTTTGATTTACGATAAGAAAATAAGCAGCATGAAAGAATTGCTTCCTATTCTGGAGCAATCTGCTCAAACTGGCAAACCTCTTTTAATCATTTCAGAAGAAGTTGAAGGTGAAGCTTTGGCTACACTGGTTGTTAACAAAATCCGTGGTGCACTGCGCGTTGCCGCTGTGAAAGCGCCTGGTTTTGGCGACAGAAGAAAGGCTATGCTGGAAGATATCGCTGTGCTCACAGGAGGAAAAGTGATCTCTGAAGAGCAAGGTTTCAAACTTGAGAATGCTACTTTGGATATGCTTGGACGCGCTGAAAAAATTAACATCGACAAAGACAACACGACGATCGTTAATGGTGCAGGCGTGAAAGCTGATATCCAGGGCCGCATAGCTCAGATCAAGGCTCAAATTGAGACGACAACTTCCGATTACGATAAAGAAAAACTTCAGGAACGTCTTGCAAAACTTTCCGGTGGTGTTGCTATCCTTTATGTTGGCGCTGCAACCGAAGTAGAGATGAAAGAGAAGAAGGACCGTGTAGACGATGCGTTGCATGCGACACGCGCTGCTGTTCAGGAAGGAATTGTTCCTGGTGGTGGAGTAGCTTATCTCCGTGCGATCGACGCATTGAAAGATCTGACTACCCTTGGTTTGTCTAATGAAGATCAGGGAACTGGCGTTAACATCATCAGGCTTGCTCTTGAATCTCCCTTGAGAACCATTGCTGAGAATGCTGGTCAGGAAGGTTCAGTAGTTGTGAACAAAGTTCGCGATGGCAAAAAGGATTTCGGATACAATGCCCGTGATAACAAATATGAAAACTTCTTTGATGCAGGTATCATCGATCCTACGAAAGTAACCCGTCTTGCGCTTGAAAACGCAGCCTCTATCGCAGGTATGTTGTTAACTACTGAAGCAGTAGTTTCCGACCTTGCGGAAGAAAAAGATGCGCCTTCCATGCCACACGGTGGCGGCGGAATGGGCGGAATGATGTAATTTAATTTTAAGTCAATATTTAAAAAAGGCTTCACCGGTGGTGGAGCCTTTTTTTGTGGAGGGGGTTGTTCTGGCAGGGGACTGTCATTGGGGCTTATCCACCACTTACCCATGGTCTAAAGGCCACGGCAATTCAAGTGGCACCTCGATCAATACGGGAGCGCGAAAGTGAGGATTGCGATTTGGCGCGCTGCAATACCTCCTTTGCAGGATAACGTACTCTTTCCTAAATTGAATTCACTATGCCTCAAAGACCCAAAATAACGCTGGATAGGTTGATCCATCGCGGTGAAGACTGTATTGCGATCCGGTTTGAAAAGGATTTTGGTTTGAATTCAGAGATCAAGAAAATACCCGGAGTCAGGTTCAGCAAGACACATTCATGTTGGTACGTTGCGAATGCGGAAAATATTCTTGAGCTCATTTTAGAAAAGGTGAAAGGCAAGGTATGGCTGGATTATTCGGCATTGAAAGGTGGGGCAACGTTAGCAGGAAGGAAGGTTCTGCCGCCAAAGAAATGTCCGATTGCCTATGTGGAGCAGCTTGACCGGATGCGCTACAGTGACAGCACAAAAAAGATATACATTAATTACTTCGCGCAATTCATCAACTATTTTCCGGATACAGAAATTGACGAAATCTCTGATGAGCAGGTAAACCGCTTTATGCAGCATTTACTGGCCGCGAGAAAAGTTTCTTCATCTACTCAGAATCAGGCAATCAACGCAATCAAATTTTACTACGAAAAAGTAAGGAAACTTGAGCGAAAGGTGTATGCCCTGGAGCGGCCTCTGAAAGAATTGAAACTGCCTAACATCCTGAGTGAGGAAGAAGTGATTGCAATCTTGAAGTCAGTTGCGAATCTTAAGCATAAGGCCATGTTATGGCTTATTTATGCGGCCGGCCTTCGCAGGAGTGAATTAATCGCATTGCAGATCAAAGATATTGACTCAAAGCGAATGATGATAAAGGTAAGGGGCGCCAAGGGAAAGAAGGACAGGATCACGTTATTGTCGGAAAAGGTAGTGGATTTATTACGGTTATATTTCGTTGAATACAAGCCAAGGGTTTGGCTTTTTGAGGGGAGTTCAGGGGAGTCTTATTCCGTTTCGAGTTTACAGAAAGTGTTTGCCGCAGCCTTGCTGAAGTCCGGCATACGGAAGGATGCCAGTTTGCACACCTTGCGACACAGTTTTGCTACCCATTTGCTGGAACATGGCACTGACATCAGGTATATTCAGGCGTTGCTGGGTCACAGCTCGAGCAAGACAACAGAGATCTACACGCATGTAACCACGAAGGCATTAGACAAGATCAGAAGTCCGCTGGATGATCTCGATCTCTAAGGTGCATATATCCGCCCGAATCGGGCAGATATATGCACCTCTTAAATATGATATATTTCAAATCATTGTTGTCCGACTAAATTTAAGGCAAATTGGTAGTCTTCCCTCTTAGAACAGAGGAAAAAATGCATTTCGAAATACAAGGTAGTTGGGTGCTCTATTTTAAGTGGTTACTAACGGTGGGCTATTCATCTTACGCCATGCCTTATAGGAATCTTTTATGAATTCAAACAAGGCAACGTAGCTCATCAAATGCAGCCTGATTACAGTAATCATATTGGCGAATGATTTTTTTGTCTCTGCCTTTTTTCTGATCACTACCATTAAAAGTTGTGCTATCAATACACAGTACACTTGAATCTTGATGGCGTTTTCACTATTGCCCCAAAAGTAGCGCAGTGGGAAGTTCTGTTTGATTTGTTTGAAGAGCAGTTCAATCATCCAGCGGTATTTGTAAATGAGTGCTATCTGTGCGGCAGGTAAGGAGAAATTGTTGGTAAGGAATACATAGAGCCTCCCGTCATCGGCCTTGAAGGTAATACGTCTTAGTTTTAAGCGTTGAGCTTCCGTTTCGTTTTTATATCCGATGGTGATATACTGATCTTTCAAAACACCCTTGGCGTCTTTCCTTCGGGTATTATCGGTGATCACTTTGGTCACGTGGTAGACGGCATTTTGCTTCATGCGTGTGACAAACCATATTTTCTGGGCCGTCCATTTCGCAAATTGATGGTATAAGTTATATCCTTTATCAAATACAATAAAGCTGTTGGATGGAAGCTTTATGTGGTAGAGGAATTGACGGTCGTGCTCTTTGGCGGCTGTTATTCGTACATATTCAGTCACTCCGCTAAAGGCATCCATGAGGGCATGAACTTTAATGCCTCCTTTTTTCCTGGCCCCATCCAAGGGATTGCGTCCTACACCACGAAGAATATCGCTGAACAATCGAATGGTCGTACTGTCAATGATTTTTAGATTACGGATGCTGAGTCCTTTTAACCGGCTGTCCGAGATAAAACTATGATAATGCTTGAGTAGCTTGAAATAGATGGTTTCAAAGACCAAATAACTGCGCTTATTATTGGCATCTGATAAGGTACTTCGGGGCGGGGCTTTATCTAATCCCAGATGCGTCAGTTTCCCTTCACAGCCCAACATTCCCTCGCAAAGCTCTCTTAGGCCGTTGCAATAACTAAAAACCCCGTACAGTAAGCTGATTAGGTGTACACGCACCGGTATCCTTTTATAATATCGATTGCTGTTATGTTTTTTACTCGCCTGCTTGATGGTATCGGTAGAAATGCAAGAAAGTATTTGAGATAAGATCGGCTGTCCGACAAATTTTTTACTTTTATCCATAGTTACGTTTTGTGTGGTAACTCAACTTAACTAAAAAGGGTGGCTTTAAACAAGCTACCCTTTTAAAATTTTAGTCGGACAACAATGATTTCAAATATATTCACCAGGTGGATATAGCGAATTGTTGATGTGCAATAGCTTTGCTCAGTTAGCTATTAAATTTCATCATCACCGGATAGTTCCGGAATTTATCTTACGGCGGAGCAACCTAACCGCTATTGCTCATCAAC
>JBDSIM010000205.1:0-10878 GCA_039917935.1 Cyclobacteriaceae bacterium
TCAACATCGCAGATCGTCACGACATCAACATCATTGCGACGAAGGGCGAGATCGAGGTGATTTTGTCCCCGCAATCCTACACCAATAAAGCCAAGCCTTACTTTCGCACTTCTATCCTGTGAGAAAACGGAAGTTGAAGGAAGGATGCTGAATCCCGTGGCTGCGATGGCAGCGTTTTTAATAAAGGATCTTCTTGTAAAATCTGCCGGGCTCATGGAAAGTATTTGAGTGAGAAATTATTTTGTTTAGGCCAAAGGTAAGGAGGGGCCATACCATTTATTGACCTTTAAGATAAAATATTATGAATTCATAAAGAATTAATGGAATCAGGATGTTAAAGATCCTTCATGAGCCAGCCATATAAATCGATCATACTGTTTATATCCTGCTTATATACTTTTTCGTTTGGCGTGTGTGGATTATGCTGGGGAACCCCGATAAAACACCAGTCGAATGGATAAGGTGATGTCTGAAGTTCCCTTCCGTCACTGGAACCCATCCCTTCTACTTCCAGTTGAAATTCCACCTTTCTTTTTCTGGCAATTGCTATGATCTGGTCAATATACGTCCGCCTTGGAATGTTGCGGTCCCGCAAGGAGATAGCTACCCCTTTTTCTGGATAAACGCCGTCAGTAATCCAGGTAATGTCGGCAATCAACGCTTGCCTCACTTTCCAATTCTCGTAGATGAACTTCGCGAGATAAGGCACTGAACCACCTCCGTGTTCCTCCCAACAACTGAAAACAAGCAACCCGTCTTTTAAATTTTCGGCCACCTTCAGCGCGGTGTATACACCCAGTCGGTTATCAATATAGGGTGATTCAATAGCGGTTTTGGTTTCGCGGTAATTTATTTTGTAAGTCAGGGAGGTGCCGCGATCAATACTTCTGGGAAACTTATAAAGCGCATGATTCTCCTGATCGTATTCAAGGGTACATTCAATTGGACCCAGGGAATCTTTGCCGATCAACACGGTGCCTGTCTCAGCATCCGGGCTTCCGATGGGCAATAATTGATTGCCATATCGCACGGTAAAACCGATGCTATCCATGTGCGCGAAGATCGCTGTCCTCGGTTTCCCAAATTTGAGCACAAGGCAATCCTGCAGTTCCTCTCCATGGTATACCTCCGGCTTCACCAACCAATTCTTTTTTTCTTTCTGGATATACTTCAAAAGAAAATCGGTCATGTTCCGTTCCTCTCCCGACGGAGCGTGTATTTCGCAAAGTGCTTTTAATAACTTCATTTTTGCTGCCTTTAAACTTTAACAAATTTGAACTTTAAATTTTAAAATTTTGAACTGGCATTCTGTTCATAAATGTGACTCCCGATCAAGGTTCAGTGATCGTGTGCCCAACCATGTGAAGCAGAGATCGAGGCTTCCTGGGGCACACATTTTCAGCCTGCTTTGGACCCCCGGTTGAAACCGAGGTCCGTGATTCCATCCATTGAAGTTGTAATCCGTGCTAAAGGTACTTTTACTGCAAACTTCGAAGAACTTAAAACTTGAACAACTTGGAACTAGGAACACTTGAAACTTGAAACTAAGAACTTGGAACAACTTTAAACTTTGAACGTGAAACTCCGAACAATTTCAAACTTTAAACACTTTAAACTTCGAATTTTAACTTCGAACTACCCGTTTATTTAGCAACTTTATCCTAAATTTTGAATAGAAAAAAATCCAATGGATAATAACGTTTTTGTGCTGGGCAATGCGAATTCTATTGCGAATCAGTTTTTATCAGAACTGCGCGATGCCTCCGTTCAGAAAGACAGAATGCGTTTTCGAAAGAACATGGAACGGTTAGGTGAAATACTGGCATATGAAGTGTCTAAAAAACTTCCCTATGTATCGAATGAAGTAACCACCTCGCTCGGGCAGCTATCCATGAATGTCTTGAAAGAAAACCCTGTGCTGATTACGATACTGCGTGCAGGGATACCATTTTTGCAAGGTTTTCTGAACGTCTTTGACCATGCCGATTGCGGATTTATCGGCGCTTACCGCAATGAAGGTAGCGGATCAATTTCCATCAGTATGGATTATTTAAGCGCTCCTTCTGTGGATAAAAAAATAGTTATATTAATGGACCCCATGCTCGCTACCGGGCGTTCGCTTCTGGATGCAGTTAAAATTTTAACAGCCAAAGATACCCCTGACCATATCTGTATTGTTTCAGTTGTAGCATCCCCGGAGGGACTGCTTTTGTTGCAGGAAAACCTTACATTACCTTTTTCATTGTGGACTTGTGCGGTCGATGAGAAATTAAATTCAACTTTTTACATCGTGCCTGGTTTAGGGGATGCAGGAGATTTAAGTTATGGTGTGAAACAATAGTGGTCGTCATGGTATTATATTTAAGCATTTATGTGGCAGGAACTTCTTCGGGCAATTCCCGTATATTTTTCGAGTATGTTCAAGTTCATTCTGGGTCCTTTGGGTGGATACGCGGCCAACCTGAATTTGATGACCACTATTCTTTCTACAGTTTTCGGAATGATGACGGTGGTCTTCTTGTTGACTTATTTCGGAAACTGGATTCGAACAAAAGTTTTTGGAAGGTTTAGGAAAAGAAAGATCAACCTGGCGCGAGCCGAAAAACTGCAAAAGATATGGAAGCGGTATGGTCTGGTGGGTGTCGCCTTGTTAACACCGATCGTTTTAACACCTATCGGCGGCACCTTGCTCGCGGTGAGTTCTGGTAGTCCAAAAGAAAAAATTATCATTTACATGTTCATCAGCGCCTCCGTATGGGCGGTGATTTTCAGTCTTACCGTTTATTTTTTCGGCAATGAATATTTTCCTGATTTTATGAAATGACCCCTCTCCCGCCTGGGCAGCTAATGCGTAAACCAGGCAGGGTCGCATAATCAACCGTTCTCAAGAGGCATCCGCGCACGCTTACAAATTTATTTTTGAGGTTCATCCGGAAGGATTTCTATATCCCTGACCAAAACTCTTTTGGCGATCTTTTGACCTGTCTTAGTCATCGCCAATCCACCCAGGGCGGTTTCTTTATAACGTGTTTCCATACTGGCGCCAATTTCACCCATGGCCTCAATCACCTCGTCAACCGGAATGACACTGCTTACGTCTGCCAAAGCGATTTGCGCTGAGCTGTTTGCGATGGCCGCGGCACTCGCATTTCTGACTACGCAGGGTACCTCCACAAGGCCTGCCACAGGGTCGCACACGAGCCCCAGCATGCACTGAACAGTAATGGCAATAGCATTAAACACCTGATCGATCGTTCCGCCAAGGCAAAACACTATGGCACCTGAGGCCATTGCCGCGGCTGTTCCTGTCTCTGCCTGGCACCCTCCCACCGCCCCTGATATTGACGCCTTTTGTTCCATGATCAACGCCGTGCCCGCAGCGATCAGCATCGCCTGCAGTATTTTTTGATCTTCCGTTTTGTGAATATCCTGTAAAGTATACAGCACACCTGGCATAATTCCGCTGGCTCCTGCCGTAGGGGCAGCGACGATCCTGCCCATGCATGAATTGACTTCTTTAGCCGCCAGCGCACGCGCTATCAGTTGCTGAAATTCTCTCGATAGAACCGCTGTAGGATAACGGTAAACTTTTTTAGCGCCATTGTTGATCATTCCGCTCCGGGAGACCATATCCTCTTCAAGCCCTGTCTTTACTGCATCCTTCATCACCACCCAGGCGCGCGAAAGGCCTTCATAGATAGCCTCATTGCTGCTGCCTTTTTGTTCGCGTTCATATTGCAGCACAACTTCATCCAGCGATTGTCCGGATGTTTCAGCGAACTTCTTCCATCCATCAAATGAATCAAAAAGAAAACCCATGGGTATTTTTTTTTAATGTCTACAAAGTTCAAACTTTGACGGGTGTAAAACAACCATTGTGAAGAAGCTGCGTGAGGGAAGCGTAATTGGAGCGTCTCCTGCCTTTCATCTCTTTAATTTTTTTTCAGCGCTTCCCATTCTGACAATTGCCCGACCACGGACATACGTGTTCTATTTCATCCATACGGATGATTAAAAACCTTTAAATTGTGTCTGCAAACCCCTTTAAATTAGTGGCATGCTCATGGCAATGGGTACTGTAAATTGTAATTATGCTCGTTCATTATTTTAAAGTGATCATCCGTTATCTCACGCGAACCCTTTTTTTTACTGGTTTGAATATGGCCGGATTATCCATTGGTCTGGCTTCTTGTATCGTGATTTTTCTCTTTATTCAAAATGAACTTTCCTATGATAAGTTTCAAAGGGACGGGGATAAGATCTATCGCGTCATCCGCCGGTCGCAGATCAATGGCATGCCTTACAACATTGGGATTACAGCAGCCCCTTTTGCTCAGACACTACAGGAAGATTTTCCTGAAAGGATCCAATCCGTAACGAGGGCATTCGGCTTGCAGTAGCTAACCTGGAAAAGGTCTGGAATTCATACAACACCGGATTTCCTCTGGACATCAGCTTCCTGGACGATGTCATTGAGCGAATTTATGCTGCTGAAGCTATTCAGGGAAAAATTTTTACCGTCTTCTCGGTTATCTCGGTGGCCATCGCTTGTATCGGCATCCTTGGCCTGGCCTCATTAATGGCATCTCAAAAGTGAAAAGAAATTGGAATCAGAAAAGTGTTGGGCGCCACGGCTAGCCAGGTGTCTGGTTTATTGATGAAAGACTTACTCCGCCTCTTGTTGATCGCGAATGTGTTTGCCATTCCCCTTGGTTACCTGGCCATGAACAGGTGGCTGGAAGGTTTTGCCTATCGGATCGAGTTAAGTCCTCTGATCTTTTTGGTGGGAGCGTTCGTTGTTTTTTTTATTGCACTATTAATAGTCCGACTGAACGCCTCCAAAGTGGCCATGGAAAATCCCGTAAACGCATTGCGGTCTGAGTAATAATCACTAAACCCATTTTGCCAGAGATAAATATTTTTGACTTTGTGCTGAAACTTCTTTTAAACCCCTTTGGGGATTTGATTGAATAGTTCCTAATCCCGCATTGTATGCGGGGCTATTCACATTGAATCCCTTCGGGATTCAATTAATTTTTATCATCTAATTGAAAGTTGAATGACTTTTCGTCATGTCCACGCTTCTTCCTATTAGCAAATGCTGGAGTAATTTAATTTGAAAGAGTTACCATAATAATTAACCTAATTCTCCTGGCCATCTGTTACGCAGGTATTGAATCTTCTTTTTTAGCAAACTCTTCTATCGGTATACAGCTGCACATCAGGTTCCGGTCTCCGTAAGCGTTGTCAATCCTGCTGACAGCAGGCCAGAACTTCGATTCCTTAACGAATGGCAGCGGGTAGGCAGCTTTCTGCCTGCTGTAGGGACGCGTCCAGTCATCGGCTGTGATTACGGCGGCGGTGTGCGGTGCATGTTTAAGAACATTATTTTCTTTATCGGCTTTACCTTGCTCTACTTCCCGGATTTCATTTCTGATTTCGATCAGCGAGGAGCAAAAGCGGTCGAGCTCTTCAAGTGGTTCGCTTTCTGTCGGCTCAATCATTAACGTGCCGGCTACTGGAAATGAAACGGTGGGCGCATGGAAACCATAGTCCATAAGACGTTTGGCAATATCCTCTACTTCAATTCCGGCTTTTTTGAAATCGCGGCAATCCACAATCATTTCGTGTGCACATCGGCCTTTGTTGCCAGCGTACAAAATTTTGTAATGGCCTTCTAATCTCACTTTAATATAATTGGCGTTGAGAATGGCGATCCGGGTCGCATTGGTTAACCCCTCGGCCCCCATCATGGCAATATAGGCGTATGGAATGGTCAATATGCTTGCGCTTCCCCATGGCGCTGAGGATACTGCGTGGATAGCTTCCTGCCCTCCGGTTTTAATAATCGCATGACCTGGGAGAAAAGCTTTCAGCTTGTCGTTCACGCAAATCGGGCCCATACCTGGTCCACCACCACCGTGAGGGATGCAAAACGTTTTGTGTAAATTCAGATGGCACACATCGGCACCGATATTGGCGGGAGAAGTTAAACCGACCTGCGCATTCATATTGGCCCCGTCCATGTAGACCAATCCGCCGTTCTGGTGGATGACTTCACAAATTTCAGTGATGGAATCTTCAAAGACACCATGGGTTGAAGGGTAGGTTACCATCAGGCATGAAAGTCTCTCTTTATACTGATCGGCTTTTGCTTTCAGGTCAGCTACATCGATTTTCCCTTCTTCGTCGGATTTTACCACAACCACTTCCATGCCGGCCATTACAGCACTGGCAGGGTTGGTGCCGTGCGCGGAAGCTGGTATCAGAGCGATATTGCGATGAGCCGCATGGTTGCTTTTATGAAAAGCGCGGATTACCATAAGACCCGCATATTCGCCTTGTGCGCCACTGTTTGGTTGCAGTGAAACTCCCGTAAATCCGGTAATTTCCTTCAGCCAGTTTTCCAGGTTGCTGGTAAGTATTTGATATCCCTCAGTCTGATTGGCGGGAGCAAAGGGATGAATATTTCCAAACTCTGGCCACGTAACCGGAATCATTTCCGTAGTGGCGTTCAGCTTCATGGTACACGAACCCAGGGCGATCATGGAATGAACCATGGAGAGATCTTTGTTTTCCAGACGTTTAATGTAGCGAAGCATCTCATGTTCCGAATGATGCGTATTGAAGACGGGGTGCATCAGGTATGCAGAATTCCTGATCAGCGATGAATGCCACCCGCTTTTTTGACCGTTGGATGAAAATTCTATGCTTTTTTTATTTAGCGCGGCAGCAAATATTTCCAGGATAACCTTTACATCTTCTGATGTGGTCGTTTCATCTAGTGAAATACCGACGAAGGCACCCCCTAAATATCGGAAATTAACCTCCCGTTTAATAGCTTCCTTTTCAATGGATGGTATATCCTTTACCTCAATTTTTAAGGTGTCGAAATAATGTTCATTTAACTGCTTAATGCCAAGGGATTTTAATCCGGCGTCCAGGGCAAGCGTTAGACCATGAATCCGGCCTGCAATTTTCCGGAGGCCCTCCGGACCATGATACACGGAATACATTCCGGCCATGACCGACAACAATACTTGCGCGGTGCAGATATTGGAGGTAGCTTTTTCCCTTCTGATGTGTTGCTCCCGGGTCTGCAATGCCATGCGGTAGCCTGGATTGCCGGAGGTATCAATGGAGGCACCGATGATCCTGCCCGGCATTTGTCTTTTAAATTCTTCTTTTGTGGAAAAAAAAGCGGCATGAGGGCCGCCAAATCCCATCGGCACACCAAAACGCTGCGAAGAACCCAGGGCTACATCGGCTCCCATCTCTCCCGGGGATTTGATCAGCAATAAGCTCATGAGATCAGCTGCCATCACAACAAACAAACCTTTCTCGTGCGCGGATTGAATGAAGGATGAGTAGTCTTTTACAGCGCCATTATTGTCGGGGTTTTGAATCATGACCGCGAAAAAATCAGCATCGGCAAGGGTTAGTTTTTTCAGATCGCCAATGACAAGTTCAACGCCAATTGGAGCTGACCTTGTTTTTAGTACATCAATGGTTTGAGGGAAAACATTTTCATCCACAAAAAATTTGTGCGCTTTGTTTTTGGAAGCTTTGCGCGAGGCGTGAAATAAATGCATGGACTCGGCAGCCGCAGTGGCTTCATCCAATAATGAGGCATTCGCAATCTGCATACCTGTTAAGTCAATTACCATCGTTTGGTAATTGATGAGTGCCTCTAACCTCCCCTGGGCGATCTCCGCCTGATAAGGTGTATAGGCAGTATACCATCCAGGGTTTTCCAATATGTTCCTGAGGATGACGGGCGGTGTAATCGTATTGTAATAACCAGTGCCAATAAAAGATTTGAACAACTTATTTTTAGATGCCAGCGCACGGAAATGTTTTAAGAACTCAAATTCCGATTGCGCTTTGGGCAAATCAAGCGGATTTTTGAGCCGGATCTTTGATGGAATTGTTTCCGCAATAAGGTCATCAATGGAATTGGCCTTGATAACCTTCAACATTTCTTTAATCTGCTGAGGGTCTGGGCCTATATGCCTGGATTCAAATTTTTCTACGTATTGTGAATTTATATTCATTGATTGAAATTAGTCGTCATGCTAAAAACTTGTCTATCGCAGGAGCCCTGATGTTTCCCTGAAGCTTAGGGCTTAATTTTGTTTTGCTATACTGTATCGGGCTTCCGGAAATGCTTTTACGGTAGATGATCTCATTCAGCCCACGATCTGGTCACTATCGCAAAGGTAATGCAGATAACACAAATTATCAGGGGAAAGGTTAATCGGGCAAAATGTTTTTCTTGCTCCATAATTATTTTTGCTATCGTGAACCGTTTATTTAAAATAGTGGTAAAGTAAATTAGTTTTGAGTGTGCATTTACTTTTTAAAAGATGATCCCGGCACAGGTCTACAGAATTAGAGACATGAAAATAAGGCATTTTGCAATTTTAGGCCTCCTTGCTGGCACTTTAGGGCTTCGCGCGCAGGACAAAATGGTTCAGCGTTATGGTGAACTCATTACCCAGGACGATCTGAAGGAAAACTTATCGATATTGGCCTCCGATGCCCTGGAAGGCAGGGAAACAGGAACACGGGGTCAAAAAATGGCCGCTTCCTTTATCCGTTACCATTTTCAAGCATTAGGGTTAAAGGGTCCTGTCAATGAGAGCTTTTACCAACCTCTAAATTTATATAAGAATATTCCAGGAGAAAGCTACCTCACCGCAGGGAATGCCCGATTTCAAAATTTTGAGCAAATAGTTTATTTGGGTAAGGATAATTCGGGGGGTGAAGTCAGGGTATCGGTAGTTTTTGCAGGAAAGGGTCGTCCGGAAGATTTTCAACAATTGGATGTCGAAGGGCGAGGTGTATTGCTCATGACCGGACCTGAGGATGACTACCGTTCTGCGGTCTCAATAGCCCGCGTGAAGAAAGCAAAAATGATTTTTATACTGAACACTCAAAACTCCGCTGAGTTCAAAGGTTACGCCCGTCAATTCGAATCCTATTTGTCTGACGAGCGACCCGCGCTCAAGAAAGAAGAACTTTCCACTAAAAGTACCGGGATGTTTTTCATTGCCACAGAAGTTGCCGAAAAGATTTTTAGTACTTCGTTGGATAAGTTATCCGTTGCCGCGGGCTCAAAGTCCGCGCTAAAAAAATTCAAGCCGGGCTCCGTTACTTATAAAACTTCGGTAGAAACGAAAATTATTGAAACCGAAAACGTATTGGGTTTTCTGGAAGGATCGGATAAAAAAGACGAAGTGATTGTGATCACTGCTCACTATGATCATATTGGAAAAAAAACTCAAGGCCAGGGGGATCTCATCAATAACGGCGCGGATGATGATGGTTCCGGCACGGTGGCAGTGATGCAGCTTGCCAAAGTTTTTGCTATCGCCAAAAAAGAAGGAAAGGGACCGCGAAGAAGTATACTTTTTATGACCGTGACAGGGGAGGAAAGTGGCTTGCTGGGATCGGAGTATTATACTGACCATCCGGTTTTTCCCCTTGCCAAAACGGTTGTCAATCTGAATATGGATATGATCGGAAGACGCGATGAACAACACCAGGATAGTGACCCTTATGTTTATGTAATCGGAGCTGACAAACTATCCACTACCCTGAATCAGGTTAGTGAATCCATGAATAAAAAATATACAAACCTGTTATTTGATTACACCTATAACGACAAGGATCATCCCGCCATGTTATATTACCGTTCTGATCATTGGAATTTTGCTCAGAAAAATATTCCCATAATTTTTTATTTCGACGGGATCCATGAAGACTATCATCTTCCCAGTGATGAAGTTGAAAAAATTGAATTTGATCTTTTGGCAAAGCGTGCCCAATGTGTATTCTATACCGCCTGGGAGATTGCCAATCGCGAAGAAAGGCTGATGCCTGATGCAAAATAGCAAAAAAAAGCGAGTACTTCCCGCTTTTTTTATTTGCTCGCACACCAGCTATTTCTACTTTCTGCTTTTTACTTTTTACTTTCTACTACTTAAGCGTATCGTACTGGTTCTGTCGATTCACACCACCCGATGTAGTGGTATCCGAATGTATGTTTGAGTCATCAGTTTCCGCAGGATCCACCGGTGTACTATTTTCCAATTCACTATCAGACCCACCTTCACTTGATTGCTTCGGCGAATCGCAGCTCAAGGCGAATACCGCCACCATCATTATCAAAATTTTTTTCATTTTTGGACTTTAATGTTTTTATACTTTAATGAATTCTTCCGGTATCAAAACTTTATTGTTGCTTATTGTTAGAAACCGTATCCACATCACCCCCATGATCCATACCATGAGACGCAGTCGTATCCATTCGCATCTCGGTTGTGTCCGATTCAGCTGCATCATTTGAGTAATTGTCTTCTGTTTCGCTCTCGGTGCCTTCGCTGGATCGGTTGCTTCCATCGCCGCAGCTAAACGCCAGGACGCTCATAAAAATTAATATTAATTTTTTCATTTTTTCCTATTTAAGATTTTCGTTCCATTTAAAACTTACCGGCAGTTACCCAGACAGTTGTAATAACCTTCGGAGTTAAATTATTGTGCCTGATAATTATTTGATTGTCAAACTGCCGCCTGGCATGACTGGTAAATTTTTCGTCGCACCTCCTGCAAGCGCGGCGTTACAATGAATTGGACAAATAAATGATTATTGCCGGTGGTAAGAAACGGCTGTTGAAATTATGCGATCGGAACATTTACATGCCGCTCCGCATGATAGGATGACCTAACAAGCGGACCTGATTCCACATATTTCAATCCCCGCTTCAAACCTTCTTCACGATACATTGAAAAAATTTCGGGATGAATAAATTCTATTACCTCATGATGGTGTTTGGTCGGTTGAAGGTATTGCCCAAGAGTCAGGATTAACAAACC
>JBDSIM010000206.1:0-18883 GCA_039917935.1 Cyclobacteriaceae bacterium
ATAAAGGTATAAAGGTATAAAGGTATAAAGGTATAAAGGTATAAGGTATAAGGTATAAGGTATAAGGTATAAGGTATAAGGTATAAGGTATAAGGTATAAGGTATAAGGTATAAGGTATAAGGCATAGGTTATAGAGTAGGCAAGTTTTGATTAGAGGGTATCGGTTTGGGTCTTGGATTTTTGAGTGTTTACAAATTTGATATAGCCATTAAGCGTAACTTTAGCATCTTCAATCAATTGAATTCCCTTTTCATAGACCTCGTTCGTGATATAGCCAAAATCAAAGCATGAGATGAGGTGGTCCTTTAATTCGTAAAGGGATCCTCGTGATATCCTGTAAAACTGAATGCCTTCCTGAAAATGGTAACGTCCATAGCCTTCCGAAATATTGGCGGTTGCGCTCACGCTGGCTTTACGGATTTGATTATTAAGATTATATTTTTCTTCCAATGGAAGATTCGGGATAACTTCCTTGTAGAAAAACAATTTTACTAACCTTGCTTTTTTCCAGGCGTCCAGGGTTGTAAAATCTCTTTGTGAATCATAATTCACAAAACCATCGTACACTAAAGAGGGAATTGTTATTTTGTCTTAAATTTGACTTAATAAAAAAGCCTGTTCTACAAGTCCCCCTTTTCACCTTATACCCCTATACCTTTATACCTCTATACCGCCTATCCCCCCCTAATAAGTAGGAAACTCCGGATCCACCTCCTTCGCCCAGGCGAGGATGCCTCCTTTCAGATTGTAGATGTTTTGAAAGCCGTGATTTTTTTCCAGCCATAGCAGCATATCACCGCTTCTTTTTCCACTCCGGCAATGCAGTACTACTTGTTTGTCTTTGGAAATCTTGTCGACATTGTAAGGGATGTCTGACATGGGTATCAATTCACCATCCAGGTGGCAGATTTGGTATTCGTGTGGTTCACGGACATCAATAAGTTGGAAATCAGCATGTGAATCTTTCAACTTCTTTAATTCCAGAACTGTAATTTCTTTCATGGTGAGTGTTTTATCGTCCAAAGATTTACTTTTCTGAGCACTTATGCCACAAAAATCTTCATAATCAATTAAGGCTTTGATTTTGTCCCTTGAACCGCGATTTATTATTGAAATCACTGATTGTTGCATAGTGGCGCTATCAAGAATCAACAATTTATTTCTCAACGGCTCGCCGATGCCTGTCAAAATCTTGATGGCCTCATTTGCCTGGATGGAACCCATTATTCCTGGCAACACACCCAATACCCCTGCCTGCTCGCAATTTGGAACGCTACCCGGGGATGGGGGCTCAGGAAACACATCTCTGTAATTGGCGCTGAATTCCCCTGTATCGTTTTGAAGATTAAATACAGCAGCCTGCCCTTCATATTGAAGGATGGAGGCATAGACAAAGGGTTTATTTAACAGTACGCAGGCATCATTGATCAGGTAACGGGTAGCAAAATTGTCCGTTCCATCAATGATGACATCATAATCTGCAACAATATTCAAGGCATTCGTCGCGGTGAGGGCCACAGCATAAGCGCGAAATTTCAGGTGGGGATTTAACAAGTTAAGCCTTTCTGCTGCCGCTTGGGCTTTATATTTTCCGATATCGGTGACAGTGAACAAAATCTGCCGTTGCAGATTGGAGACCTCCACAATATCCCCGTCGATGATACCAATCGTTCCCACACCTGCTGCCGTGAGATAAAACAGCGCGGGAGATCCCAGCCCGCCTGCTCCGACCATCAAGACCTTCGCCTGACGGAGTTTTAATTGATTACCCATACCAAAATCCTGTAAAACAAGATGTCTGCTGTAGCGCTTTAATTCTTCCGGTGAAAGCTTTTCCATACTGTAAAAGTTGTAATATAAGTTTCCAGGATTGTGGCTACAAGTGGTTCAGAAAGGGGAGTGGTATGAGGGCTACTTTGTTAGCGTAAAAATTGGCATTTTATAGTCCTGAAGGGATTGAATTTGACTAGCCCCGCATGCAAACGCTGGGGAAAAATGGCATGCATGAAAAAACTCAATGGGGGTTTAAACAATATTCTAACGATAGACCTCTTACACGCTTTCGCTTAACACTAATCAATTAAAGAGATTGAAGTACATCCATTCGGCTAAATATAATTATGAGAGTTTCTTTAAGGCAATCGCCGCAACTGACTCGCCGATTGAAAGCGACGATGTCGCCGCTGGTGAGGGAGCATTGCAAACGTTGATAACCTTTTTTTCTTCGTAGATCATAAAATCATCTACCAATCCGCCGGTTCTGTCGCACGCCTGGGCGCGGACTCCGGCGCCCCCCTCGACCAGGTCAGCCTCTTTTATTTCGGGAATCAATTTCTGCAACGCTTTAGTGAATGCGCCCTTTGAAAATGAACGGTACATTTCTCCGAAACCAGTTCGCCAGTATTTCGCTGCCACTTTCTGAAAACCTGGCCAGGTCAATGTTTCTATCAACTCCTGAAAATTAATATCGGATTTGCGGTATCCTTCGCGGCTGAAAGCAAGAACGGCATTCGGACCTGCTTCAACTCCGCCTTTCATCATGCGCGTAAAGTGCACGCCGAGAAACGGAAAGTTTGGATCAGGCACTGGGTATATGAGATTTTTTACCAGATATTCCTTTTCCTTCTTAAGTTTAAAATATTCTCCCCGAAAAGGAATGATCCGTACGTTTATGTCAGGTGATGTAAGCATAGCAACCTTATCGGAATAAAGTCCTGCACAATTAATCAGAATGCGTGAGCGGTAAGTTGTGACATCAGTCTCCACCAGTATATTATCTGGTTCAGATAAAACCTTTAAAACCTTCTCCGCCAGCTTAATTTCACCCCCTGATTTCCGGATTAACGCCGCATATTTCTCCGCAACAATTTTATAATCAACGATACCCGTTTGCGGGACAAAAAATCCCGCTATTCCGTTTACATGTGGTTCAATTTCCCGCAGTTGTTCAGCTTTCAACATAACAAAACCGCGCAACCCATTTTGTTCGCCGCGGGTGAAAAGATTGTGAAGAAGGGGGAGTTCTTTTTCCTCTGTTGCCACAACAACTTTACCACACAAATCAAACGGCACCTCCTGTTCCCTACAAAAATCAATCAGGAGTTGATAACCGTGAATACAATTAATCGCTTTAAGACTTCCTGGTTTATAGTAAAGTCCGGAATGGATCACACCACTGTTATTGCCTGTTTGGTGTTGCGCCACTTCTTTTTCCTTTTCAATAACCAAAAGTTTCAGGAGAGGATTGGAGAGAAGAAGTTTATAAGCTGTGGCAAGTCCTACAATACCTCCACCAACAATAATAACGTCGTGCTGCACGGATTTTAAATTTGCTTCAAACTAACTATTAAATTTATTTAACTGACGCGGAAGTGTGGATATGTCCAAAAGATTAAGCTTTGATAGGTCTGATGCGGACGTTCAATGTATTATCCACCACTATAAAATGGTTCGAGGGGATGAGCGTCCAATGTTTTTCTTCGGTTAGTTTTTCTGACACTATCAGCACTGCCTGATCGTCATCTTCCGGGGCGACCATGAAGCTAATGCCATCCTCCACAACATAGCGACCTCCTTCCGAATGATAAAGTGTTAAGGGTTCTGCTGCCGGGTCAGTGGTAAAACGAGTGCCTACAAAGAACAATCCATTGGTAACCATCATATTCAGGTAAGCCGGCTCTTCAATTCCATGGGCTTTCATAATGACTTTCAGGTAGGCGAATGTTTTTTCAAAAGCATCCATCACGGTTTCGGGACTGATGGCTGCCTGATCACCGGATAACAATTGGGTCAGAAAAAAGGCAAAGATATGCTCGGAGTCAGTCTGCCCTTTAATCCAGTTGTATAGTTCGTCGGTTAAAGGTTCTCGGATTTTCCTTTTTATGCGCTCAAAGTGATCAACCCCTCCATTGTGCATCATCAGTAAGTTCTTATACTGAAAGGGATGGCAGTTGCTTTCTGATACCTCCCCAACGCTGGCGGCACGTACATGGGCAATGAAACATTCTGTGCGAATCTTCGGGGCAAGGTTTCTCAGGTTCCGGTTACTCCATGCAGGATTTACTGAGACGAAAGTGACTGGTTCATAATTAACTTCAGGCACATACCAACCAATTCCAAAGCCGTCGCCATTTAACGGTTCTTCAATTTCTTTTGCGTTAATGCTTTGGTTTACCAATGAATTCTTAGGCTCATATAATAACTTATCCACAATAATAGGAGAGCCCAGGTAGGCTAATAGTCGGCACATACAGGTATGGTTTATTGCGTAATAAGATACATATAAAGCAAACAAAAAATGGAGAACCGCCGCAAAAGTAATTCGGATTGGAACGCCTGTTTGCTGACCCGATGAGGTGAAAAATGTCACACCGCCAGCGACGGGCCACACTGCCAAAAACCGGAGTGAATAGTTTGCGCTTATTTCGCTAGAATGAAAAAAACCTGCCTATGCTCACGAAACCGAAAGCCAGGCAGGCTCTATATAAATAGTCGCTTAGTTTTCTTTTTTGAAGTCGAGTGAAGCTGAATTAAGGCAATACCGCAGCCCCGTAGGTTTTGGCCCATCATTAAATACATGGCCCAAATGCCCTCCGCAATTACTGCACACAACCTCTTCCCGAACCATTCCCGCAGATTTATCCATATTTATCGAGATGGAACTATCGGCCAAAGGCTTATAGAAACTTGGCCACCCGGTGCCTGATTCGAACTTGGTATCAGAAGCAAAAAGCTTCTCATGACAAGCGGCGCAGTAGTACACGCCTTTCTCGTGATTATCCCAATATTCGCCAGTAAAGGCCCTTTCAGTACCTTTTTCCCTCAATACGTGATATTGTACCGGAGTAAGTTCTTTTTTCCATTCAGACTCAGATTTTTTAATTTTTGCTTCAGTGTTCATAGACGCTATTTTTTTTGAATCGTTTTGTGAGCAAGCGGGTAGTAAGAAAACCACCGACGCAAGGATGAAAAGTATAAAAGATTTGCGCATAATAGATGCATTTTTTTTGTTTCAGTGTAATAACTTAAAACGGAGCGCAAAAGTTTAAGAAAGCGGTAATTACCTTTAAAACGTGCAACGTTCAACCGTTACTTTGCGGAAAGGCCTGCCTAAAAATAGTTGCTTTTTGACATGTCATGGTGCCTTAGGTTGATTTAGAACGTTATATTCTGAGAATCGCTAGCAAATCTTTTTTCTTGCCGTCCGGTAATTGATTGAGGGTTTCCATTGCCACGCGAACTGTTTGAAATGAAAGGTCGGTAACGGAGTCGTGTTGCTCGCGAACTGGTTTTAACACGCAATTTTTTTTCTGAAAATTTCCGATTGTCCAGGCAACCGAAATCCTTTCCGGTTTGTACAGTTAATAGATGGCTATTACAGTTTTGGAATTCGATCCCTTAGTACATCAGAAGGTAAGATACCGGGATCAATTGTATGCCGTTCTTCTGCAGGATTTTGACTTTCTTACGTTGCCCCCCCATGCTGACGTTGTTATCCATTTTGTCACCCATGAAAAAATCATCCTGGCGACTCAGGGTTTTGGTCACTACAAAGTAAAAAAGACACACTTAACGCTGGTAGAGCGCCATATCATCGAATGAAAATTTTTAAAATAAGCCGAAGAAATCCTTCTTCAGTCCTGGGCTGACTAATTTGCCTGACATCCGTGCCGTGATTTGATCTAAAGCAAAAAAGCCCCGCGTCCCGGAGCCTTTTTGTTACCTAAACCTAAACCTATGAGAAGATTACTCTACTCAGATTAACTAACGATGGTTCATCGTATAAGTTTCATGTTTTTTTTATTAATTTTTTAAAAATCGATGAATGGCCTGGGTGTTATTGCAACAACTTGCTTTTAAACGCTTTTTTAAATTTTTCCAGCTTGGGTTGAATAACATATGCGCAATAAGAAGCGTTATTGTTTAGATTGTAATAGTTCTGATGATAATCCTCTGCCTTGTAATAGGTTTCAAGTGGGCTTATTTCCGTCACAATAGTTTTATTCAAAGCGCCTGATTGTTCGAGTTGTGCCTTGTAGTATTCAGCGTGTTTTCTTTGATCTTCAGAATGATAATAAATGACTGACCTGTATTGCGTTCCCATGTCGGCACCTTGTTGATTGGGAGTTGTCGGATCATGGGTTTTCCAGAAAATTTCCAGCAATTCATCGTAGGAAACTTTTTGCGGATCAAAGGTCAGCTGAATCACTTCTGCGTGGCCGGTCAGGCCACTGCAAACCTCTTTATAAGTGGGGTTCTTCACTTTTCCACCCGTGTAACCAGATTCAACTTTGGCTACACCGTTTACATTTAGAAATATTGCTTCGGTACACCAGAAGCATCCGGATCCGAATGTGGCCATTTCAAGGCCTGATTTATCCACCATCTTTGCTGTTTAGTTGTATGACCATTTACATCGCCGGAAAAAGCTGTGCCATCTTTATGAAAAAAAGTTATAGACGCTTGCGTCAAAAACCATTGCCCATCGGCCATTGAAAGCGGGCAATACCGTCATTTGTGCTTCATCAAAAGAATCCGGTCGGGGTGTTATGCAGTCGTCATCATTAACTGAATTTATGCCAAACAAGTTCGGGCTCGTTTAGAATAAATTATTGTGTGTTAGCCATGGAGGGTGTAAGGGTCGTGAAAACTGAGGTGTTAATGTGTTAATGTGTTGAGGTTGCAGGTCTGCTTATTGCGTGACGTTTTCTGACCGTCAGTCAGCAGCGCTACGCGTTGCGCAGTTTAACAGCCCTTTAATAGTTTTGATAAAAACTTCGCAGGGAAGGGATTAATTGGTTGTATATGGGTTTGGTAAACTCCAGGAACAATTCCTGAGCGCCGGGTGGTTGTATTTCTCTTTCTTTACACAAGGCAAGTTGTTTGTCTGTCAGCGCCCGTTCATCGCCGTTAAAGCGTGCCCATGAATTTAACCAAAGAAATTCTCCCGTAAATTTTTTATGCGAAAGAATGCCATTCGTCCGGGCGTCGACTACGACCATACTCAGCAATCCATTGGATAGCACTTCCTTTCGTATCACGCTTAATTTGGCTTTCACCGTATTGTAAACCGGCACAAGTTTTCCTTCCATTTTTACTTCCCCTACCTTGACGCTGTCTTTGCTTAAGGTTTCTTCTTTTTCCTTCAGCGAGGTATTGCCAACCGAAAAATCGTCAAATTGAATACGAAGGATCTGATCGGCCTGCGAAAGTTGTACCGACTCCGCTTCGCGCGGTGTATAAAATTTGATGAACTGTTGATCAGTATAATTCGTATGAAGAAATTCTTCCACCCGGTCCTGAAAAAATCCACCGCTTAAATTATACCTGGCGGGCAACGGTATTTGTTCAACGATTACTTTCAAGGTCGCCTCGTATTTTGATTTATCAAGATAATCGACTACATCTTTGTAACCCGGCACAAAGGACTGTGCGTCAGCAAAATTAAAATAGGCTTGTTTCGCATCGTTACGCGTCCCTTTCATTAAAGCATTGATTCCGGCGTTATAACTTTCATCCGCAGCTTTTTCTTTCAAGGGCGCCAGTTCCCCATAATAATTTTTAGGATTTTTGATCACTTTCAAACATCCCGGACACTGACGGATCTGCTCGTAAAGTTGATTGATCTGGTTATAAGATTGAATGGCATTTTTCCATTTAAAGGGAGAATTCGATGCTATTTCATTATTGGCTTGTGATTCGGAATATTCCACTGCGAGAGGATACGCCTCCCCGAGGATTTCCGCGGACTTGCTGTGATCCGGATTTTGCCTAAGGCGATTAATCGCTTTCATAACAGCACTGTAATAGTCACCCCGTTCGTATGCTTTCTTCCCAGAGCTGCAGGAGGATAGTATGATAAGCGTAAAAACCAGTAGATATCCGGATCTCATATGGGTAGGGGTTGGGGAATATATTTCAAATAAGATACCAATTTATGAATGTATGAGCATTAAATAAACAGGATGTATGTTATGCTGATTAAATCAAGTTTTGGTTGCGTCATGGATTAGCTGCGAGAAAGAATTTTTTTAAGGATGCCATATCTGAAAAAGTCTTTGAAGCTTTTCAGGAGCCCTTTCGTAATAATGGAAAAAATAGCTATTCATTTAACGCAAAGAAATACACCAGCATATCATCTATTAAATCACGGAAATTACCCCATGAATGTCCTTGATTGACTTCCCGATACTCAAACGTAACCCCTTTTTTTTCAAAAACTGACTTCATTTTCCGGGATCCCTCTCTGGCGTCATTGATTAATCCTGTGGTGATAAAAGTCTTTACCGGTGTTGATTGCGCTTTTTCGCATACACCATATATTTCAGGTTTAAACCAAAAAGCGGGAGACTGTAAACCCGCGAGGCCGAAGACCTCTGGTTTTGTAAATGCGAAGTACGCAGCCGATAACCCACCCACTGAGGTACCCATAATAGCCCTGTTCACGCGATCAGTTGAAACGGGAAATTTCGCTTCTACCAGAGGTATCAATTCGTCAATAATGAAATTCCGGTATTGTGGATTCATGGCGAGTTCATGAATTCTGCGGTTTACTGAACGATTAACCGGTTCGCGATGATCAATAAAAACGGCGACAACCGGTTTTATTTTTTTGAGGTGGATAAGGTTATCCAGAATCGCAATCATATTGCCCAGGCGCTCATGCATATATTCATATCCATCCGTTACATAGATGATGGGAAGTTTTTCCTGAGGATGGTAAGAAACCGGTATATAAAGGCTATACGTGAGCTGATAGCCCATGGCTTTGCTGTCGATGAAAAGATCTTTTATGACTTGTCCTTTCAATATTCCTTTTAAGGGATGGGACGTCAGGGAATCCACTTTCCAACCAGGCATCCGGATCTCTGAATTTTGGCTACCGCCTCCTACACCAGACCACTGCGTGAATGGGTTTACAGGATCCAATAGATACGTGTTGTCATTCACTATGATTTTGTAATCGAGCCGGGCATCTTTTGGAAGAGAAAGTTTTAGTATCCAGACGTTCGTATCGGGAATCCGGACGCCTTTGTTATGGTAATTATGTGAGGATCCCCAGCCATTAAAATCCCCGACCCACGCCACACTCTTCGCCTCACCACGGAATAAAAAGGCAGCGGAGTCGTGCGCGACTAATGGGATACTATTAGCGGATACAAGATTATTCCAGAGCTGATTTAATTCCTCTCCTTTATACAGGTAGAGTTTTTGGATGGTGGACGAAAATTCAGAATAGTGCTGGGCGTCAGTTGGCTGAATCCATAATCCGAAAATGAATGTGAATATCAGAAGTCTCAATGAGATGAATTTTAAAATTAAAGGAATATTTGACCCATGACGGATGCATGCCTTACATCCGCACAATAAAATCAACCCTATGCCTATTGCTAGTGCCCTAATTCCACCACATCTTCATCATTCACCGCGAGGTTAAGGAAAGCCGCGACGATCATGGAGACTCCCCCTGAGACCAGGATATAAATCGACTGACCGTTAAAGAATTTATTCAGCATAAACCCCAGGATTGTTCCTGCCACGATTTGGGGAATCACGATGAAGAAGTTAAATACACCCATATAATAACCCATTTTATCCGGTGGCAATGATCCTGATAGCATGGCGTAAGGAACCGAAAGAATACTTGCCCAGGCAACGCCGACGCCGATCATGGGTAGCCAGAGCATATCCGGATCAGATACAAAATAAAAATATATTAGCCCGGCTCCGCCGCAAAGTAAAGCCATCAGATGGGTAACTCTCCGGCTAGTGTACCTTGCCAGAAAAGGAAGGCACAAAGCAGCCACAGCAGCTACCCCGTTGTAATTCCCGAAGAGCGTGCCGACGAGATTGGCGCCCTCATTGTAAGCCGTTGAAGTCGGGTCCGACGTATGAAAGATGTGACTGGTCACTGCCGAAGTGGAGTAAATCCACATGGAGAATAAGGCGAACCATGAAAAAAACTGAACGTATGCCAGTTGCACCATCGTCTTAGGCATGTTCATAAAATCCCTGACAATATGCACGATGGGAAGATAGGATCGACCCTGAGCTATCAACCGGGAAGCGATGAAAAAGGTCAAGCCAAAAATCGCCAGGCCAAGACTGAGCACATAGAGCTCTTTTTCCAAATGGATGAGCCATATGGCAATGGAAAGGAGTATGCCACTGCCCGTTAATACAACCCCAAGACGAAGAAACTTTGCTTTAAAAAGATCTTCGTTTCCAATTTTTATTTTTTCGCTGTGCCTGCGTTTATTTTCCTCAATATTTTCAGGGGGATATTCAGACGAAGTAAATACGGTCCAGAGAACGGTAAGCGTTAACATCGATGCGCCGATATAGAAAGCGTATCGCACAGAATCCGGTACAATCCCGGGTTGCGCGGTGTTCGAAACGTCAAACCAATTGGTAAACATCCACGGCAGGTAGGAGGCAATGATAGCTCCGGTTCCGATAAAAAAACTTTGCATGGCGAAGCCCGTGGTTCGTTGCGAGGGAGGAAGCTTATCTCCCACGAAGGCTCTGAACGGTTCCATACTGACATTAATGGAGGCATCCATGATCCACAGCACGCCAACGGCCATCCAAAGGGTGCTAGAATTCGGCATCAGACAGAGCGCGATGGAGGCTAAAATGGCCCCTACGGCAAAGAAAGGCCTTCTACGGCCCCATTTGCGGTGCCATGTACGATCGCTGTAATATCCGATAATGGGTTGAACAATGAGTCCTGTAATTGGGGCGGCAAGCCAGTAAAGGGCGAGATTGGAGGTATCGGCACCCAGCGTTTCAAATATCCGGCTCGTATTGGCATTTTGCAGGGCAAACCCGAATTGAATGCCCAGGAAACCAAAACTCATGTTCCAGATCTGCCAGAAACTAAGCCGTGGCCTCAACGTGGTGGGTGTACTGCTCATACCGTTAAAGTGGTGAATTTATTTTTAATTTCCATGCGGGGTGTGCTGATGTGTTCAGGTGTTGAGGGTCTCGGCGTTTTGCAACGCTTAGCTGGCTTACCTGGGGGCGGAATTTATTGTGTGCCTTTTTAAGGGATAACTTTCAAGGACGACGCTGCAAGAAACAAACTGCCGGCTGCCGAATTTCTTACCACTCCAGTATTATCTGCTCAGAAGTATAAGGCATTTCAACGGCCATCACCGTCTCTTCCGGACCGGGTTCAGCATCTTTGATCGGGTCGTATTTTTCCAAACCTTTAAAAAATTGGTTGATCTCCGGATGAATGTCTTTAGGCTCATGGTTGATCCGTAGGGTATTCATTATTTCAAATCCGTGAAAAACCATTTTCAACTTCCTGATGGCCGTGTCGTAAGTACCCAGAGAGGGTTCAATAGTGAATCGGTTGGAAGTGCATTCGTAAAAGAGTAGTCGTTTGGCATAAGCGCCTTTTTGGTAGTCGAGCGAAGATCCATCATCTTCATAAAACTGGAAGCTGTTGTTGGTTTCCCCTGCGTAAAGGTGTATAATAAGCCACTCACTTTTGATGCCCGTGTTGGCGGTCACCGGTTGCATCGGTAGGATTGCGCCTCCCTTTACGAACACTGGCAACTTGTGTAACGGACATTCCAGTATCATATCCTGGCTTCCCTCAAATTTTTTGCCGTCATACAAGGAATACCACTGGCTTCCTTTTGGAAAATGTACTTTCACAAATTCCTTAGCGCTTTCTACAGGCACGACCATAATAGAAGGGCCGAATAAATACTGGTGCTGAAATTGTCCTTCGTAGACTTTCGGGTTGTGGGGGTAGTCAATGGCCAGTGATCGCTGAACAGGCATACCCGTCTCTGAAGCTTCATAGAACAGGGAATACAAATAGGGCAGGAGTTGGTACCTGAACTTAATATAGTTGCGCGAGATCTGTTCAACTTCCTCGCCATAAGACCAGGGTTCCGAATCCCGGCTATTGATCATGGAATGTCCTCTGAAGAAAGGGGAAAAAGATCCGATCGAAACCCAGCGCGCAAATAATTTTGTAGAGGCATCTCCAATAAATCCTCCGACATCATATCCTGCAAAGGCGATACCGGTCAAACCCATACTATTGACGAGGCGGACGCCGAGCATCATGTGTTCATCGTAGGCAACATTGTCACCAGTCCATACAGCCGAATACCGTTGTATTCCGGAAAAACCGGAACGCGTAAGATTAAAAGGACGTGTATTTTTTAACAACGCTTTGGTTCCTTCGTACGTGCTGCGTGCCATCAGAAATCCATAAAGATTTCTTCCCCTCCGCATGGTGGATTTGTGTCCATCAAAATCTAACTCCATGTTTTCAGGAAGCATGTTTCCCCAGGTGGCGATCTCATTCATGTCATTCCAGAAACCGGTTACCCCCAGGTCAACATAATCCTGAAACTGTTGCTTCCACCAGTCACGGGTTTCGGGACTGGTGAAATCAGGAAAATGACACCACCCCGGCCAGACTTGTCCGGTATAGGGCTTGCCGTCAGGATACTTGATAAACACATCCCTTGACAGGCCATCCTCATACGTATGATAACCTTTTTCAACCTTGATACCAGGGTCGCACATAACCACTACGTTGAATCCCAGTTCTTTCAGTTGGGACAAAAGTTTTTTCGGATCAGAAAAATCTTTTTTACTCCAGGTAAAGATCTTATAATGCTCCATGTAATGGATGTCAAAAACAATGGCATCCGCCGGAATGTCTTTTTCGTGAAAGGTTTTGGCCACACTGAGCACTTCCTTGTCGGGATAGTAACTGTAACGGCATTGCTGATACCCGATGCTCCAGCGCGGGGGCATCTCCATTCTTCCCGTGAGGAAAGTATATTGCTGTATGATATCAGGCACGGAATCGCCATGCATGAAATAATAATTCATTTCCCCGGTATCGGCGCAAAAGCTGGAGAACCGGTTATTGGATGCTCCAAAATTGAAAAATGTTTTGTGGCTGTTGTCGAAAAATATACCATATACCAGGTTATGGTGAATGCCCATGTAAAAAGGGATGGAGCAGTATAGAGGATCTGATCCGGAAGTATATCCGAAGTTGTCAGTATTCCAATTGGTATATCCATGACCCCTGCGATCGAGAGGGCCTGTCTTTTCTCCGAGCCCGACGAATCGTTCGCCTTCCTGAATTTTTTTATAGGTGGTGACCTGTTCGCCGATCCAGCTGGTGGAAAAGTTTTCTTCGTCCTGGTTGATGGTTTCGCCCGTTAAGGTCTGGAAATGGAAGCTCAGTGGGTCCTTGTTTATGATCACCCTTAATTTGGCAGTGGTCATGAGGATCGATTCCGTCCCATCGGCGACTTCCCAAATTCTTTCCTGCGGTGAAGCGATGGTGGCGTAGGAAAAATCCTCAAAAAATTCTTCCCTGGTTAACTGTATTCGAATAACCCCATCGTCGTAAATGGTGACGAGAAATTTGCTATGTTCTGTTGTTCCTGTGATACCCAGGAGATTTTTTTCCCAACGTACGATCCTGCCTGAATGTTGATTCAGGCGCGAGTTTATTTTTGAGGACATGAGTGGTTGCAGGTTACCGCTTGTCAGTTTTTCAATTTCAAATTTTACAAATGCCCTGCTTATTTTTTCTTACCGCTTTTAAGTGATGATTCCCTGATAATCAGTCGGGTCTTGAGAATTTTGGTTTCAGGTGTTACCTCCGCATCACGGTCCTTGGTTCTGATGTCGATCTGGCGGATGAGGAGTTTTGCCGCTTCCTGACCCATCTCAAAACCGGGTTGGTCGACGGAAGTAAGAGGTGGATCAAGCAATGCGGTAAAGAACCAGTTGCTGAAACCAACGACGGCGATATCCTTGGGGATTTTTAGCCCTGCCTCTTTGATGGCCTGCATAGCGCCCATGGCAGCGGGGTCGTTTGTGGCAAAGATGGCGTCTGGTCGCTGGGGAAGGGCCAATAGCTTCTCCGTTGCTTTCTTGCCCTCTTCAATCGTTCCGGGATTGCAAGGCATGATCAGGCTTTTGTCAATGGGAATTTTATGTTGCTGGTGGGCTTGAATATATCCTTCCAGTCTTTGCTTGGTGATTTCCAAATTAGGCGGTCCTTCCAAATGGGCGATGCGTTTACAACCCTGCTCGATCAGGTGGAGGGTTGCTTCCTTTGCGCCGCTGAGATCATCCACAATGATCTTACTTGAACTGGCCGTTTCATAAACCCGGTCGAAGAACACCATGGGAACACCTTTCGCCAGAATGTTATCAATATGGTCAAAGTTATCGGTTTCCCGCGACACCGAGATCAGCATGCCATCTACCCGGCTGTTAAACAACGCTTTGATATCGGTTTTTTCGCGCTGCAAGGATTCATTTGATTGCGTAATGATCACGTTGTATCCGGCACTATAGGCAACGTCTTCAATGCCGCTGATAACAGTAGAGAAAAAGAAGTGAACCAGTTCAGGTATAATAACGCCGATCGTGTTGGTTTTGCTTTGCCTCAAACTGAGCGCAACGATATTGGGTTGATAGTTTAACTTTTCAGCAAGCTCGTTTACGGCTTTTTTTGTTTCCGGACTGATATCCGGATGATCTTTCAGTGCTCTTGAAACGGTGGAAGGGGAAATCCCCAGTTCACGCGCAATGTCTTTGATGGTAACCTGATTGTATTTCATTTGTTATGGTTTAATTTGACGGTGGCGTCTGGCCGTCACTTAAAACACGCAGGGTCCATTCCCTTTAAAGACGCAAGTTATTCCCTTTGCAACATCTTCGCAACTCGTTGCACAACTTTATAAAATCGAACCGCAATCGTTTGAATGGTTTAGAAAACGTGTTTTGATCAAGCTGCCGAAGTGTTAGTCATCATTATCTTCCAGGGATATTAATTTTTTGGCCATTTTATGCTGATAGTCCTTTGGTGTTAATCCAAACTCGGCTTTGAAACATTTCGAAAAATAGGAGAGGTTTGATAAACCTACATCATACATGATTTGTGAAATGTTACCTTCATTATTTCCCAATAGCAAATGAAGCTTTTTCTATCCGGTATCTTTTTATGATCTCATTGGCTGAGGATTTCTTCACTGAACTGAGGATTGGAGATGTTTGCTTCAATAACGTTCATCACTTTTTTTACAAATTTGTCATCTGCATTTTCTTTTGAAAAACGCAAAATCTGGTTGCGTGATGAGTTCGCTTTCGAAATAATCCGACAATTCCTTCTTTCGTTTAAGAAGATGGGCAACACTTGCCTCCAGTAATTCTACTTCAAACGGTTTGGTGATATACACGTCGGCACCTACTCGAATACCTTCAATCTTTTAAGAGGCAAGGCTATGGGCAGTAAGCATGATAATTCCGATATGCGATGTTTTCTGATTCTCTTTGATGTTTTTTTTTGCACAGAGTGAGACCATCCATTACCGGCATCATGACGTCACCGATGATAACTTCCGGAAACAAGCATCGCGTATGGAACGTGTAGAAAAGAAAGGGCTATTAGCAAATACGTTGTTCACCATCTGCAGGTGAAATGAGAAGGAGATATAAAAAAAGACGGAACATCTCATGAAGAAATCTCCAGTAAAGTTAACCGTAAAAAGAAAACTATTGAAAATACTTGATTTCAGGCTTGGATGGAGGAATTCTATTCATTTCTGTGCGATTTTTTTTCCCATTGTAATCATTTGGAATTACCTTTATGACGATTCGTTGTTGCATAGAATGTTAGCGCCAGTACAGATGCGCATTTAAAAGATTTACATCCTATCCACAGTATGCAAATGCGACGATAGAAGATATTTTTCACAAGCCGGCGTTAGAGAACGCACAAAAACTAAAGGTTCAGACGGTTCAATCCACTGTGCTTGAAAACTTAGGAGAGGGAAGTTTTAAATTATTGCCCTTGCCCTTACTTGCCGAGACCTCCAGCGTTAGTGGAATTTTGACCGAAGATTTTAATCGCGATGGTTTTACCGATATCCTTTTGAGTGGCAATTTTTTCCCTTACCGCACTCAGTATGGCCGTAGCGATGCAAGTCTTGGCTTGTTGTTGACAGGGCAGTAGAAAGGGAAGCTTTGCTCCTGTCCCATGGGATGAGAGCGGCTTCTTTGCCTCTGCTGAGGTGAGAAACATGGCATCTTTAAGAGGTGTGGACAATCGGAAATTTATCCTGCTCGCCCCGCAACAATGACAAAATTTCGTTGATTGACTTTATTGATGCGGACTAAAACATATTTGAAATGAAGGGAATCATTGTCTTGATCTTCAGTACAACTAACTTTTGTTCCTTTGGCCAAACGGTGACCACCAACCCCGTTGTACCAAGTCCTGCTCAGCCGGTGACGATCACCTTTGATGTTACCGGGACTGACTTTGCTTTGAAAAACCTAACCGATGTCTGGCTCTGGACCTGGCTGGACAACGGCGTGAACGATGTAAACGCCCCGACTAATGTAAACCCGGCTACGGCTGCCCAGGACGCAGCCAAACTTACCAGGTCATCCACCAATCAATACCTGTACTCTATTACGCTTACCGCGACTACTTTTTTTAACAGGCCGGCATCGGATATCCGAACAGTAGGTGTCCTTCTTAAAGGTCGTGACTGGGCCAATGGTCAAACCGCTGATAAGTTCATCACTTTTAGTGAAGGTTTTGCCCTCGCATTTTCATCGCCCTCCGCGTCCGTTTTTTTTGTCGACGAATCTGAATCCATTGAAATCAATGTGAGTACCAACCAGAGTGCCGTGATTGTTCTAAAATCCGGATCGAATATTCTAGCTACTTCTTCCGGTGAGGTAACTGAATTTTCATTTATCCATATAGTCACTGAGCCGCTGGGTTCGGTAACCATTACCGCCGAAGCTGATAATGGTTCGGGCATCCTAACTGCTTCATTTAAATACGTGATCAGAACGGCAACCTCTTCCCAACCGAGGCCGCCCGGAATAATAGATGGAATTAATTATTATTCCAATGACGCCTCAAAATCGACCCTTAGCCTGTGGGCTCCAGGGAAATCGTCGGTCTATGTTCTCGGAGATTTTAACGGCTGGACAATAGACCCGGATTTTCAAATGAAACAAGATGGCGAACATTTCTGGCTGGACATCCGTGAACTATCTTCTGGCACAGAGTATGCTTTTCAATACATGGTTGACGAAACCCTTAAAATAGCAGACCCCTATGCGGACAAGATTCTCGATCCTGATGATCAATACATTCCTCCTGCGAGCTATCCTGTTCTGAAACCTTTTCCACCAAAGGCTTTGTCTGACCAATGGTACTTTAACAGGTTGGCGGTTCTTCAAACCAATCAGTCTCCTTACGCATGGGAAACTACGGATTTCCAAAAGCCGGCAAAGGAAACGCTTGTTATTTATGAGTTGCTCATCCGCGATTTCTTCGGCACCGGCGAAAGAAATTACCAAAATCTTATAGATACCCTGAGTTACCTGAAAAGATTGGGTGTTAATGCCATTGAATTGATGCCCATTATGGAATTCAATGGAAACGAGAGCTGGGGTTATAATCCGACGTTTATGTTTGCTCCGGATAAATACTATGGCACCAAAGACAAATTCAAGGAATTTATTGATCAGTGTCATCAAAATGGAATGGCAGTAATCCTCGATATCGCCATGAACCATCATGACATGCCGAATCCTTATGTGATGATGGATTTTGATTTTGTTAACGGAAAGCCGGAACCTGATAACAAATGGTTTAATGTAAATCCAACGCATCCTTTTAATGTATTCTTTGACATGAACCATGAAAGTTCCTATACAAAGAAATATCTGGACACGGTGAATTACTTTTGGTTGAATGAATACAAAGTGGATGGTTTTCGTTTTGATCTGTCAAAAGGTTTTACACAGACTAATAACCCCGCTAATGTAGGAGCCTGGTCCTCTTACGATGCCAGCCGGATTGCTCTTCTGAAACGTATGGCTGACAAGATCTGGGCACATAGTCCGGAGGCTTATGTTATCCTGGAACATCTTTCGGTAAATGCTGAGGAAAAGGAACTCGCTGAATACCGCGCCGATGAAGGCAAGGGAATGATGTTGTGGGGCAAGATGACCGAGCAGTACAATCAGTTAACCATGGGGTATGAGGAGAATTCCGATATTACCGGGGCACATCACCAAAGCCGGGGTTGGACAGTTCCGCATCTCGTCGGCTACATGGAAAGCCATGATGAAGAGCGTTTGATGGTGAAAGACATAATCTATGGAAAGGTAAGCGCATCATATTCAGCAAAAGACACATTGACCTCGCTCTCGCGGATACGCGCGGCAAGCACGCTATTTTATATTATACCCGGGCCGAAAATGTTGTGGCAGTTCGGCGAACTGGGTTACGATTTCAGCATCAATTATTGTACGGACGGAAGCAATAATGAAAGTTGCCGCGTTTCGGCAAAACCGGTAAAATGGGATTATCGGGAAGAGTCTCGTCGCATAAAATTATATGATCATGTGCGCGACCTGTTAAGATTAAGAAACAACTTTGATGTTTTTAGAGATGGTTCTGTCACCATTTCACCTGGCAGCTCGCTGGTAAAACAAATTACGCTTAAGAATAATCCTTACACCGCTGCACCCACCAATCCTGATGAGATGAACGCCGTTGCGTTTGCCAATTTTGATGTTGTTGAAAAAGTGGTTCAGGTACAATTTCCGCATACAGGAACCTGGTATGATTACTACGGGGGCGCAGCGTCATTCGATGTGGGCGGACCGACCGCTTCTGTAACGGTTTCACCTGGCGGTTATAAATTGTTTACTGATGTCCCCATAGTTCCAACCATCATCACAGGTTCAGAGCCATCAGTAAAACGCACCCTGACCTTTTATCCAAATCCTGTTTATGATCGGTTGACCATTCAGTCGGAGAACAATGCTATCATTGACGTATCCTGG
>JBDSIM010000207.1:0-3037 GCA_039917935.1 Cyclobacteriaceae bacterium
CAGTAGGAACGTTTTCCGGAATAAAGTCCGCCGAGGGGGTTGATGTGTACCTGAAAAAAGGTGATAAGGAAAGTGTAAAAGTAGAGGTAACGGGAACAGACCCTTCAAATGTGATCACAGAAATATCCGGGTCCTATTTAAAAGTACATATGAAGGATATACGTTACAGGACGGTAGACGCAAAAGTATACGTCACCTACGTGCAACTGAATAAGCTATCAGCGAGCTCCGCCGGAAGCATTTTTTCAGAGGGCCCTTTGAAAGCAAATGATATGGAAATCAGTGCTTCCAGTGCCGGCTCTGTTGAAGTAAGTATTGAGGCTTCTTCGGTGGAAGTATCAGCCTCCAGCGCGGGCGATGTGGAATTAAAAGGCAAAGCAAAAAGCATTTCAGTTGATGCCAGCAGTGCTGGCGAAATCGATGCCTACGATCTGCAAGTTGAACAGGTAGAGGCGGAGGCTAGCAGTGGGGGAGAAGTCAAAATAAACGTTAGCCGGACACTCACTGCTCACGCCAGTAGTGGTGGCAGCATTCGCTACCGGGGAAATCCGGAGAAATCAATCACCAATTCAAGCAGTGGAGGCTCCGTAAAAAAATCCAACTAGATTATTAGGAAGGTATAAAGGTATAAAGGTATAAGTGAACAATAGGGGAATGTGAATCCCTACCCAGATCCCCCTAAAAAGCCCTTCCGCAATCGTATTCTTAATAAAAATTTTCCACCCATGGTAGTTTTCTACCCTACCAATCAAAAAGTTCCCTATTTTTGGCGCCTAATACCACTAAACACTACCTAACTTTATGGCGCAACTAAGATTTGAAGCTCTGAAAAAACTGGGGGAGAGGCCCCGTGTTCATGTTGACTTGCCGACACCAAACGTTTCCCAATTTTTCGGAGAACACGTGTTTGGAGTTGAGCAGATGAGGGCAACATTATCACCTGCGGTCTTTAAAAAAGTAAGTCAGGCAATCAAGAATCACGAAAAAATTGATGAAGTCACAGCCGATGCCGTGGCTTCTGCCGCGAAATCATGGGCCATCGCCAAAGGTGCTTCACACTTTACCCATTGGTTTCAGCCAATGACCGGTGGAACCGCGGAAAAGCATGATTCATTCTTTGATGCGCTGGCTGGCATTGAAAGATTTAAAGGCAGTGAATTGGTTCAGCAGGAGCCGGATGCTTCGTCCTTTCCGAGTGGGGGTATACGCAGTACTTTTGAAGCGCGCGGATACACTGCATGGGATCCTACTTCACCTATGTTCTTTTATGGAAAAACGCTTTGTATTCCAACCATTTTTGTAAGCTATACCGGTGAGACGCTGGATACCAAAGCTCCTTTACTTAAAGCACTGAAAGCCGTCGATGACGCGGCCACAAAGGTCTGCCAGTTGTTTGATAAAGACATCCAAAAAGTAGTAGCCTCCCTGGGATCCGAGCAGGAGTATTTTGTAGTGGATAAGGCATTGTTCCAGGCTCGCCCTGATCTCGTTATGGCCGGGCGAACTGTGTTCGGCCACTCCCCAGCACGCGGTCAGCAATTGGAAGATCACTACTTCGGTTCTATCCCGGGCCGCGTATATGATTACATGAAAGACTTTGAAATAGAAGCGTGGAAACTGGGAATTCCCGTTCGTACCCGTCACAATGAGGTGGCGCCGAGTCAGTTTGAAGTGGCTCCATTATTTGAAGAAGTAAACGTCGCGAATGATCACAACCAGCTGATGATGGATGTGATGGTCCGGATTGCAGACAAACATAATCTAAATGTCATTTTTCACGAGAAACCTTTTGCAGGATTAAATGGATCCGGAAAGCATAACAACTGGTCATTGATCACCGATACCGGAGTGAATCTATATGCCCCAACCAGCAGCGCCCGTGATAACTTATTGTTTTTGACATTTTTCATTACAACGATTAAAGCCGTTCATGAGTATTCAGATCTGCTGCGCGCCAGTATTGCCACACCCGCCAATGATTTCAGGTTGGGTGCCAATGAAGCCCCGCCAGCGATCATGTCAGTTTTCATTGGTTCTCAGATGACCGCTGTGCTTGACGAGTTGGAAAAGAAAGGTAATGTGAAAATTGAGAAGGGTGATAACATGTACATGAAGCTCGGCATCTCTCAGATCCCTGAAATTATTCTGGATGCGACAGACCGCAACCGAACCTCACCTTTCGCTTTTACAGGAAATAAATTTGAGTTCCGTGCTGTCGGTGGAAGTGATAATTGTGCCACACCGATGACTGCCCTGAACCTGATTGTAGCAGAGCAGCTGGATCATTTTTACAAATCGGTCCATGCTCAGATTGAAAAAGGTGAAGACAAGAGACTTGCCATTGTCAATGTGCTTCGTCAATACATTAAAGAATCGAAAGATATCCGCTTTGAAGGCGATGGCTATTCTGATGAGTGGGTACAGGAGGCAGCGAAACGCAAACTGGGGAATGTCAAAAACGCTCCGCGCGCATTAGAGGCTTATTTAACCAAGAAGGCGATGAATCTATTTGAGAAGCATGGTGTCATGTCGCACAAAGAAATCGAGGCGCGTACGGAAATCCGCTGGGAAGCTTATATCAAGCGTGTTCAGATTGAAGCCCGTGTTATGGGTGACCTTGCCATGAATCATATTGTACCCACGGCTATCGTTTATCAGAATAAACTGATTACTAACGCAAATGGCCTTGCGGGATTAGGGGTTGATAACAAAGCCGTCATTCAGACCATCAAGGAGATTTCAGGACACATTGAGATCATCAAAAATGGCGTGCGTGAAATGATCGAAGAACGCAAACGCGCCAATAAAATTACGGACATCCATAAACGCGCTATTGCTTATTGCGATGATATCAAAGAAAAATACTTTGAAACCATCCGCGATTCCGTAGACAAACTTGAATTACTGGTTGACGATGAAGACTGGCCATTGGCAAAATACCGGGAGTTGCTGTTTTTAAGATAGTGACAACAAGCCTTTAAAAAACGAGCACTTAAAAGGTGCTCGTTTTTTTAATCCAATTGCAAAGGGTGCGTAA